>CAZZYE010000171.1:5208-10770 GCA_964658145.1 uncultured Stigonema sp. | reverse complement strand
CAACTGCAACAGCAACTCCTACTTCCAGCACTGTAACTTCATTGAAGGTAGACGTTATCACGGATTCGGATTGGGACGTTGGTTATTGTGTCCATTTTCAGGTGACTAATACAAGTAACACTGACACCAAGAAATGGCAATTGCAATTCCAGATACCGCAGGAGCAAATCTCTAGCAGCTGGAATTTAAACTATGTTCTACAGGGTTCAAATTACGTGGTTACTCCACCTGACTGGGCACAAGTCATCCCGGCATATCAAACATCACAAGCATCGATAGGTCTTTGTGCCAATAAGGTAGGGACTAACTACAAACCGACGCAAGTTTCAGCTACTACCTTGTAATCGCGCTGAAACTGATTACGGCACTGAATTGACCACATTGTAAGGGCGCGGAAACCGCGCCCCTACGGTTATATTTTGGTTTACCTGACTGATATTCGCTCTCAAGCGATCGCCAGAAATTAAAACTCCAACTTCACACCCCGAATAGAATAATCCAACAACTCCATCGGATGCATGATAGAAATTTGCTTACCCTGCGATCGCAAATGCTTGCTAATTTGCAAAGTACAACCAGGATTAGCAGAAGCAATTAAATCAGCACCAGTATTGAGCAAATTCTGTACTTTTTGCTGACCCAACTCCTCAGCTACTTCCGGTTGCAGCATATTGTAAACCCCAGCACTACCACAACACAAAGCTGCATCTATTGGTTCCCGCAACTTCACCCCGGGAATTTGCCGTAATATCTGACGCGGTTGCACACTAATCTTTTGCCCATGCAATAAATGACAAGCATCTTGATAAACCAAAGTCAACGGTTGATCGGCAAGGGGCGACAGTTTCGCTGTTAAACCAACAGTTGCCAAAAACTCTTGCACATCTCTAACCTTAGCGGCAAATTCCTTTGCTTTTTCTCGATATTCCGGGTCATCTTCTAAAATATTACCGTATTCCTTCAAAGTATGACCGCAGCCAGCAGCATTAATAATCACCACATCTACATCAGTATCTGCAAAACTATCAATCATCTGCCTTGCTAAAGCCGAGGCTTGTTCTGTTTGTCCTTGATGTTCAGGAAGCGCCGCACAACACCCTTGACGAGTAGGAATCACAACCTCACAACCATTCGCGGTTAAAACCCGCACCGTCGCTTCATTGACAGGTGAGAAAAACAAGCGTTGCACACATCCCAAAATCATCCCAACTCGGTAGCGTTTATTACCCTGTGCCGGAATGACATCCGGCAAATCAGCTTGAAATGATTTCAAAGTGATATTTGGCAGAATAGACTCCATCGCCGCCAAGCGGGGAGAAATCAGCTTCAGCAACCCAGTCCCGCGCACCAGTTTGTGCAAACCCAACTTTTGATAAACCCACAACGGCACCAGAAAAACTCGTAAACGTTTGGGATAAGGAAACAGAGAAAATATCAACAGACGCAACAGCCGATCCGGCAAACTACGCGGATAATTCCTTTCAACCTGATGCCGAGTCGCTCTAATCAACTTGTCATACTGTACACCAGAAGGACAAGTCGTCACACAAGCAAGACAACCCAAACAAGAATCAAAATGTTGTACTGTTGCTGTATTCAGCGCAATCTCACCCTCATTAATCGCATCCATCAAATAAATACGCCCTCGCGGAGAATCCATCTCCTTGCCAATCACCCTATAACTAGGACAATTCGACAGACAAAACCCACAGTGAACACAAGTATCAATCAACTTCGGTTCAGGCGGATGACTGCCATCAAACCCCTGTAAATCCTTCAAACTAGCCGTCTTCTTAAAAGAATCTTCTGAAACTTCCATATTATCCTCTCTATCTCTGTGTCCTCGGCGTCTTGGTGAACCAGCGCTGCAGGCGGGTTTCCCGCCGTAGGCGACTGGTGAACCCGAAGGGCGGTTCGTTTCCTAAATCCCACCCACAAACCGACCTGGACTTAAAATATTTCCCGCATCAAACTGTGCTTTGATCCGACGCATCAACGGCAAAGCATTGCCAGTGTAACCCCAAACATCCAGTTGTTGCTTAACCTTTACTGGTGCTTTCAAAATGCTCAAAAATCCCCCACCAGAAACCAAGTCATTTCGCATCTGCAAAACCTGGTCTTGACTATCGAACTGCAACACACCTAAACCACTAGCAATATGAATCAAACCCATGGACACTTGAGTCAAAACCTCAACGGCAGCATTAGGTAACACTCCTATTTTGCAGGTAATTGCGGACTCAGTGCTAGAAGAATGTATTTGTTCTCCCAATCTGCGCCATAAATCACCTTCATCAACTACTGAATAAATCGTCCCATCCAAACCGAGTTGCTGTCCTACTTCCAAAAGTTGGTTTGACTGTTCTTTGACACTCTCAGCAATACTTTGGAAGCGAGCAATTAATCCCAGTCCTTTACCCAACCCCAAGCTAGACACCAGTTGAGTTGATAACAGATCAGCTTGGGTTGGTGTTAACGCCGAACCTCTGAGAGTATCAGCAGCTTGGGATACAGCTTTTGCCCCACCAGTAAGCACAACCGTCCCCGATATTTCTGGCATTGGATAAACGCGAAACGTCGCTTGACATATAACCCCTAATGTGCCAAAGGAGCCAGTAAACAACTTCATCAAGTCGTACCCGGCGACATTTTTCACTACTCGCCCCCCAGCCTTGGCGATTTGTCCATCAGCACGCACAAAAGTAATGCCTAGTAATTGGTCACGGACACTACCATAACGTTGCCGTAGTGAACCTGTATCAGCGGTAGCGACAATACCACCGATGGTTGCCGATCGCAGTGCAGTCGGGTCGAGGGCGAGAAATTGTCTGCTATGCGCCAATGTTGGTTGAAGATCGCAGAACTTCATCCCAGCTTCTACCGTGACAGTCAAATCACCCACAGCATGTTCAACCAGTTGATTGATGCGTTCTGTACTCACTACAACATCAACATTTTTAGCTAAGCCACCCCAATTGAGTTTACTACCACTACCGCAGGGTAAGACGCGCCACTTGTGATGGTGAGCTTGGGTGATGACTGCGGCTAGTTGTTCAGTAGTTTGGGGATAAACGATGCAACTAGGAGGTTTTTGGGGATCAATCGCCTGTAATATAGCTTTTTGTAAACTGAGTGGTATATTTTCCCCAAGGCAGATAACATTTTCTTCGCCGACGATAGATGCAAGACAAGAAGCGATCGCTTTCATCAGTTTATTTTTTACAAACTACATCTACTCTACTAGCTTTCATGCTAAAGCTAGAGGCTAAGGGTAGAGACAAAGAAAACTCCCTTTTACCCTGACCCATTATTAAGTATTAACCACGAGGCGATCGCATCTATTTTAACTTAATCTAGCTACAGGAAACACTCATTTCCCAATTTCTTACTCTTGACAATTAGTAACTAACAATAAATGATTTAGGCTTTAATATAATTAAAATGATACTTAGCTACAACATCTAGGTAGCATTGATAAATTGCAGTTATGATCATGATAAATCATTCCATACAAAACTCAATTCTGACTGTTGATGCCGATACTTTAGTAGTAGAAGTAATCGTTTATATAGGGCAGTTAGAAAATGAAAATATTCAAGTTCCTGCCAGTAGTAAAGTGCCTATTGATTGCGTATTTGTCATGGATAATTCGCGGTTAGTGGGCATACTTACGCTTACAGATGTAGTGCGTTTAATTACTTCTGGGATGAATTTGGTAGGAGTAAAAATTGGGGAGGTAATGAGGGAGCCTGTTATTACTGCCCCGCAAAATTTTGATGTTAATACAACATTATCTCAGATGATTCAGTATGGCGTACATCATCTAGCAATGGTGGATGATGAGGGGCAAATGTTAGGAATTTTGACGCCAGAGAGTATTGCAGCAGGATTGCAAGCAGAACTATTAAAGACAAAAGAGCAGTTACAACAAGAAATTGCCGAACGCTGCTCATTAGAAATAGCATTAAAGACGGCTAATTATGAGTTAGAAAAGCAGAATTCACGAACAAAGGAATTGGGACTCGCTAATAAACTTTTGCAACGAGGAATATGCGATCGCATTGCCACAGAAGGGCAACTACTGCAAACAACTTCTGAGTTGCAAGAAATTTTTCAAGCATTTCCAGATATATACTTTCGATTGAAGAGTGATGGCACAATTCTCAGTTGCCACGCCAGAAAAACATCCGATTTGTACTTGCCAGCAGAAAAATTCATGGGCAAAGCAATGCAAGATATTCTGCCACCTGATGCCGCTAAGCAATTCCAACAAGCCATTTTTCAGGTAAACAAGACAAACTCTTTAGTAGCGATTGAATACTCGTTACCCTTAACAGCAAAGGCAAAAAGTTTTGAAGCACGACTATTACCTTCTATTGCTAACCAAATTATCGTCATTATTCGTGATATTACCGAACGCAAGCAGGCACAATTAGCATTGCAAATAGCTAAAGATGAACTGGAAATTCGAGTTGAGGAGCGAACTTGTGAATTAAAGAATACTAACGATCGCTTGCGGCAAGAAATTGTTGAACGCCAGCGGGTAGAGCAAGCGTTACGAGTTAGTGAAGATCGATATATACGAGCCATTAACGCCGGAAAAGTGGGGATATGGGAATGGAACATTCAAACGAACGAAATTTATATAGATCCTAATTTGAAAGCTATGCTTGGCTATACTGAAGACGAAATTTCCCGACACTTTAATGATTGGCTGCTGTTTATCCATCCCGATGATATTGAATTAGTACGCGCTGAATTTAATGCTTATGTAGAAGGTCTGATTTCCAAATATGAAATTGAACATCGTATGCTCCACAAAAATGGTAGTTACATGTGGTTTCTCGCTCGTGGAACTCTTCAGGATGTCAATGACAAGCCCTGTTTTCTAGCTGGTTCAAATACTGACATTACCGTTCACAAGCAAGTAGAAGCCAAGTTAAAAGAATCTTTGAAAGAAAAAGAGGTACTACTAAAAGAAATCCATCATCGTGTTAAAAATAATTTGCAAGTCATTTCTAGTTTGCTACGTTTGCAAGCCGGATACATCAAAAATGAACAAGCTCTTGATATTTTCCAGGATAGCCAAAATCGTGTCAAAGCTATGGCAATGATCCATGAAAACTTATATCAATCTAACGACTTGGCAAAAATTGAATTTTCTGATTATATTTGTAACTTAACAAATAACTTAATGCGTTGTTATGGGGTTAATCGCGATATTCAAATCAAGTTGAATATTGATAAAGTTTTCTTGAGAATAGATACTGCCATTCCCTGCGGTTTAATTATCAATGAACTTATTTCAAATTCAATTAAATACGCTTTTATTAATAGTGATTACGGAGAAATTTCTGTAACTTTTTTATTGATAGGCAAAGCTAAATATTCGTTAACTGTTAGTGATAATGGTGTAGGAATTCCAGAAGATATATTTTACAAAAATCAATCACTTGGTTTGGAGTTAGTCTGGAAATTAGTAGAACAATTAGAAGGAACAATCGCATTTAATACCAATTTTGGTGCATCATTTAACATTACATTTTTAGAACAAAATTAAAG
>CAZZYE010000171.1:0-5198 GCA_964658145.1 uncultured Stigonema sp. | reverse complement strand
TAACGATTATATAAAGAATTAAAATATAAAAGAAGAAAATGAAAATTAAAGAGAAAATTTTGGTGGTGGAAGACGAAAGAATTATTGCTTGCGACATTAAATATTGTCTCGAAAAGTCAGGATACACTGTTCCTGCTATTGTTGCATATGGACAACAAGCAATTGAAAAAGCAGCAGAATTCCAGCCAGATTTAGTTTTGATGGATGTGATGCTAAAAGGTAATATGAATGGTATAGAAGCTGCTGAACAAATTATTAATCTTTTCAATATTCCTATCATATATCTAACTGCATATTCAGACGAAAGCACTCTGAAAAAAGCAAAACTAACACAACCATTTGGTTATATACTTAAGCCTTTTGAAGAAATACAATTAATTACCACTATTGAAATTGCTCTAAACAAATCTCAAACAGAAGTAGCCATGCGCCTCGCTTTAGAAAAAGAAAAACAAATGAGAGATATGAAGTCGCACTTTGTCTCCATGGTTAGTCATGAATTTCATAATCCATTAAGTACTATTTTAACTTCTACTGAATTACTGGCGCATCATAGTCAGCGATTAAACGAAGCCAAAAAAAGCGAATATATTCATCACATTCAAAATGCTGTCAAACAGATGACTCAGTTAATGAGTGATGTTTTGGTGATTAGTAAAGCAGAAGTCGGTCAAGTTAGTTTTAATCCAGCACCATTGGACATAGAGAATTTCTGCAAAGATTTAGTAGCAGAAATTCAATTTAGTGTTAGTGAGGAATACAAAATTATCTTCGCAATGCAAGGACGGTGTACTAAACGAGAAGATGATAGCGTCCTTCAAGATTCCCAACCGCTGACTACAAAAACCCGACTACCTTACCTAGATGAAAAACTGCTGCATCACATCCTCTCTAATTTAGTAGCAAATGCTATTAAATATTCTCACCCTGGTGGTATAGTGCGTTTTGACCTTTTTTGTCTTCAGGAAGAAGCCATTTTCCGTATCCAAGATGAGGGTATTGGTATTCCAGAATCCGATCAAGAAAACTTGTTTAATTCTTTCCAGAGAGGCAGTAATGTTGGCAAGATACCGGGACATGGTCTGGGACTTGCAATTGTTAAACAATACGTGGAGTTACATGGTGGGGAAATTACCTTTGTCAGTAAAGTTGGAGTGGGGACGACGTTTATTGTTAGTTTGCCTTTTAGTTGATTGTTGATTGTTGATTGTTAATTGCAATCAACAATCAACAATCAACAACTAACTCATCTTCACCGCCTGTCTATTTTGCTCTGGGGTGTAATAATCGTTTTGTAATAATTCTTTACCTGTAATCAATCTGGCGCGGCGATTCCGGGTGAAATAGTTCCAGCCCCACTGAATCATTACCAACAGCTTGTTGTCAAACTCAATTAAGAAGTAGATGTGAATCAATAGCCAAAACAGCCACGCTAAGAAACCTGTAAACTTGATGAAACCTAAGTCAACAACGGCAGAGTTTTGCCCAATCACCGCTAGGCTACCTCGATCGGCGTAATGAAAAGGTCTGAAGGTAATATCACCACCAAGCTGCTGTTTAATCAGTGAGGCAACATATTCTCCTTGCTGCATCGCCACAGGTGCAACACCGGGTAGGGGTTTACCGTTTTGATGGGCAAAATGCGCTAAGTCGCCAATTACAAAAATATTCGGATATCCTTTGACACTCAAGTCAGGTTCGACCATCACTCGTCCGGCGCGATCGCATTCAGCACCAGTGCGTTCTGCTAGAACTTTTCCCAAAGGCGAAGCTTTGACACCTGCTGCCCATAATACCGTTTTGGCGGCAATCTGTGTCACTTCATCCCCTTGCTTGATGGTGACAATATCATCTTCAATATTGGTTACCAGCGTTTTTGTCTTGACAGTGACACCTAACCGTGTTAAAGAGGCGTCTGCTTTTTTTGATAACTCCGGAGCAAATGGTGGGAGAGCACGATCCAATCCTTCTAGGAGCAAAACTCGCGTTTCTTTGGTATCGATGCTGCGAAAATCTTCCTTTAGGGTGTGGTAGGCTAATTCGGCGATCGCACCCGCTAATTCTACACCAGTAGGACCGGCACCAACAATGACAAAAGTTAACCAACTGGAGCGTTTTTCAGGATCGGTTTCCTTTTCGGCGGCTTCAAAAGCTAAAAAGATGCGGTGACGCATCTCAATGGCATCTTCGATAGTTTTTAAACCGGGAGCAAATTCTTCCCAGTTGTCCTTGCCAAAATAGGAATGCTTTGCTCCTGTGGCAACGATTAAAGTATCATACGGTATTTCTTCACCACCCATGAAGACCAGTTGCGCTTTTGGATCAATATCATTCACAGATCCTAGCAGTACTTTCGTACTCTTACTTCTACTAAGTACAGAACGCAGTGGAGACGAGATATCAGCAGGGGATAGAGCACCTGTGGCGACTTGGTACAGCAGTGGTTGAAATAGGTGAAAGTTGCGTTTATCAATTAAGGTAACTTTTACACCAGTATAGGCGAGTGCTTTTGCACAATAAAGTCCACCAAATCCCCCACCTACAATGACTACATGATGGGGTGGTTGATTCTCAACTGCGTTAACCATAAGATTTATTTCCTTATGTTGATATTACTGTTACTATTCTTAACAAATTTGTATCAAAAATGTTAGTGTGATTCTGCTTATTGTTTACATATTAATATTTGTAAATGTAGTCTAAAATACAAAACAGTCCGAAAAGGGGTGCATTTCACAAGTCTGCCCTCTTTGTAAGAGTACACTGCCCGGACGACATCAAAACTTTTATGAGCGCTTTTGCAAAAAGCGGTCTATATTATAGAGACTTTTCAGTAACTTTAGCAAGATCATGTTATTTGCTTCACAGATAATTTATATTATTAATCAGGTTAGTGAATAAAGAAGTGGGGGATGTGGGATTGCTAAAACAGTAGAAGCATTCGTTTTAAGGTATAGCGGTACTCAAATGCATCTAGTGATATCTTGCACCATTCTCAACAAGACCAAAAAAAACCGGGTTGATCAACTAAAAATCAAGGATTTGATTAGTCATTCTTAATAAACCCGGTTTTTCACCTAGGTGCAAGATGTAATACCTACATCAGGATTCTATTTCTATTATGGTAGAGATTGATTCAATGTTTGTCTGTAACTCTCTTCCACTAATTCTTTACTCATTACTGGTTTCTCCTGAAAGGTGTAACATCTGAGTCTGCCATTTCATATCGACTCATAAATAATCTAAATCACGCATACTCATAGATTAAGAAAAGTAAAGATAATTTCTACGTTAACTATATGTGAGATGTTTGATCGGGAGCATCCCAGTGAATGCGAAAACATCAAATCCTCCCTGTTTACTCTCTATCTGTTGGCTGTTCTGTTTGCTTATTAAGCATTCTGGATTAGGACACCAAAAAATGTTCGATATTACCCCACCTGAACAAAGTGTTAATTTAAGAAATTTGAATAGTTACAAATTATGTCGTAATTTTAATGTAAAGGAATTATGAATTGTTGGCAAAAAAGTGGCAAAACTTACTGCAAGTTTCTATGATTTCAATAGGTTTTTACGGAAAACTTATGGCAACCATCAAAATCGCTGAATTGCAATCTGCTAAACGATTTGAGGAACTATCTGATGCCGATTTAAAGGCAATCAGGGGAGGCGATAGTCAACCAGAATTTCAATTAATTACAGGCGGTACTTCTGCTACCACAGGGGCTGCTGCTGGGGGACGGGTTCAAAACTCTACTAATTCAGAGTTTAATCTAAACGGAGGGTTAGAAGGCCCGTTTTTCAATGTTTCTGTTATTGCTACTGCTAACTCATTCTCATCCCCCACTTAAGGATTCTTGGGGGAAATTTTAGAGGGATAGCAAACAAGATACGTTATATACAACCAAGAGAAATCAACAGAGGAATTATGGCAAACATCAAAATCGCTGAATTGCAATCTGCTAACCTATTAGAGGAACTATCCGATGCGGATTTAGGGGCAGTCAATGGAGGGGACGGTGCTCAATTTGTTGGATCAACTTCAGGTGTCAACTTCGGTTTTGCTAACGGTGGTGGGTCAGCGAATGCCACTACAACGAGTTTCAGTAACCTCTCAGGAGAAGTAAATAATTTCAACGTAAACTTTGGAACAACTTCCAGCGGTATCACTTCGCCAACTTAATGCTTTAGTCATTCCCTAAAATAGCTGTTAGGGTTGGGTAAAAAGTAGATGAAGTTGGACAACTTTCGCATTTGTTGCGTGTTTAACTTCCAGGACAAGGTGCTATCTGCCCTCCTTCCTGGAGAGTTTTATCCGGTTAATTCATGGATGACCATGAGTCTATTTTTCTAAAGTTGTCCAACTTTTTCTAGCTTTAATGAAGCGGCTGGAGTTAAGAATTGACTCTAGCCCTTATTTTTTGTGTTTACTAATCACTGATTTTGTTAATTTTTTCCAAGTAAATTCTTTATAAAGTTTCTGAAAAAATCTTGCTAAAGTAATTCAAAGTTTCTATTATATCAAAAGCTTTTTGCAAAAGAGCTAACAAAACATTTTTGTACTCTTAAAGTTCTGGAGGAGGAAAGTATGGAGATTCTTGATTTGCAAGAGCGCTATTTAGAGTTTCTAGATGATATGCAGGATAAAAGCTTAATTGACGGAATTAGTGGAGGATTGGATATTTCACTACCTGGTGTAGTTATATCAGGTACAGCTGGTACGTTTATAGCTGCTCAGTTTGGCAAAACTAATACTATTTTATCTGGTAATGTCAGCAGTTTTGGTTCACTTGACGGAAGTCCAAATGATTTCAAGCTGAATATTGGGACTTTAGTTGATGTCATGAAGACACCATCACCCACAGAAACACCATCACCATAGTTCGCACGCTGTAAGGAAATAGGTAAAATGGTGACCCATCAATGTTCTTAAAGTGTTGTCAGGGGCTTTGCCATTGTTGTAGGGGAATAGAGGTTGCAGTGTCAATACGGTTCAGTTAAGGATTTTTTATAGAGATTTTACACGTGTAGAGACGTTGCATGCAGCGTCTCTACATAGGTTGAGGGTATGCTAGATACTAACTGATGCAATAGCTGTGACATTTTTCCCACCATTAGAAGCAGCAGCAGCAGCAGCATCAGCAGCGCCAATGATAACTTCACCTCCTTCTAGGCTGGGAATATTTAGCGCTTTCACA
>CAZZYE010000170.1:0-10782 GCA_964658145.1 uncultured Stigonema sp. | reverse complement strand
AAATATGTCAGAAAATCAGGTAATTACGCAATTGATGAAGAGGATACGCTCACCCAAAAAACATTAAAGAAAAAAGTAGATGAAAAATCTAATGCTGGGCTACGTTACCCCTACTCAGGACTTAGATGGAGTATAACTGGCATTCGGGATTGGTTAACTAATCCAGTATTGGCTGGTGGTACTCCTTATAACACGGTTAAGAAAAATGGTAACAAAAAGTCTTTTGATGAGATCAATGTTTTTTGGAACACACACGACGACCAAACATTAATTACATTTCAACAGCACCAGGAAATTAAAGCTATTATCCGTGGTAACCGCAAGAATGCCTGGGCATCACATGGCGATCGCGATCCACAAAAACTTAATATTTTCCAAGGTTTGATATTTTGTGCGAAGTGCAACGCTAAATTTGTTAAGGTTGCAACGTATCAAAGCAAAGACGGCAAGCTCAAATCATATTACCAATGCACCTACTACCTAAAAAGTGGTATGTGCCAGCATAAAAATGCCATTACCAACCTTGACTTAGAAGACCAAATTGTTGAATTTCTCGTCAAGGAAGCAGAGCGCCTTTCTTTACTGGGGGAACAAACCAGCACGCCAGCCACAGAAAGTAAAGAGTTATTAGAATTGCGATCGCAGCTTCAGGCTCTTGAATCTATCCCCGGTAACAACCCCGCGATCGAGACTGCCAAAGAGGGACTACGCCTGCAAATTACGGAGTTGCTTGACAGTGGGGAAAAAAGCAACCAAGCGCTGCTGATCAGCCGAGAAAGGATTGTAGCTGCATTCAGCAACAGGGATTTTTGGAAAGGTATACAGAACCCCTTGGATAAAAAACGCCTGCTGCGCGAGTGCATCCTCAGCGCGGTTGTGGATGAAGGTAAAGTGGTAGAGGTCAGGCTGCGGATTTAGTAGACTATTTAATTTTATTAATGGCTTGTGGGGGTGGGACGTATTGCCCACCCAGTCTCTGAATTAAGTGCTCTGACGGGAGGAACGTCTCCGATACCGCTTAGACTTGGCAACATCTTTAGCTTTACGCTTGTGTTTTTCCAAAGGAGTTTCAAAGTGACGATGCTTCTTCATATCTGGAAAAATCCCCGCCTTAGAAACTTCTCGTTTAAATCGACGTAGGGCTGACTCAATTCCTTCATTTTCGCCCGTGATTATTTGGGTCATTCTCTCTCCTACTTAGTTAACTTAATTGATAGCTGGGTGGCGGGATCTAAACAATCCAGTCGAATCCGAGTAAAAAAGGGCAAGACTCCCAGTCTGCCCATAATACCCGAAAGTTAAATTCTTTGCTTGGGATGAAACGATTGGATAAAAGCTTAGTAGCGGCGAGAGTATCCTCCTCCCCCTCCTCCACTATTGTTTCCTCGTCTATCACCACCACCACCAAAAGAACCTCTGTCTTCGCGCGGCTTAGCCTTATTAACCTTTAGGTTACGGCCCATCCACTCAGCAGTGTCAAGGGCTTCAATCGCCGCAGTTTCTTCTGCATCTGTTCCCATTTCTACAAAAGCGAAACCACGCAACCGACCAGTTTCCCGGTCTTTTGGCACTTGAATGCTCTTAACAGTCCCATATTCTGAGAAGACTTGCTTTAGGTCATCCTCTACAACTTCATAGGAAAGATTACCGACATAAATTGACATAAAAAACATCTCCAGAATCAGATGGTGTAGAGATTTGGATTCGGAGAGAGGCTTGTAATACAAATAAGCACAAACTGCATAACCGAATATAATCTTCAATGAGTATAACATAAAATTTATCAGCTGTGCTGACTGCACTACCACTGCCACAATTCTAGAGATGCAATTTTAGATAAACCCCACGCGGCAAGCCATAATAAGCGACCTCTCCACGCCCTTACGGGTTCGCCATAAAGCTTGGTGCAGTCGCCTGGGCGAGGGAAACCCCGAAGTTTGCGGGCGAGGGAAACCCTCCTTGCAACTTCTCTCCCCCTCATCCGCGCTGCTTCACCAGTTCCTAGGGCGCGGGAAACAAGCTGCACTTTCCTGGACTCACCAGTCGCCGTGAGTTGCGGGAAAACCGACAACATGCGCGCTGGCTCCCCAACCCCTCCCCTAATAGGGGAGGGGAGACTTTGACGCAAGTCAAAGGCGTTCTCGAGGTCAAACCTAAATGATAAGTCATTTACCAAACATGATATAATAAACCAAATTTTTGGGTTTCATGGTATGGAATTAGACATAAAATGGTGACTCATTTACTCAGAATCTTTAATAATGCCTGCCGATAAATATTTATACCTTCATCATTTAAATGAGCGCCATCTTCTGAACTTAAACTATCTTTCAAAGCACTATTCTCATTTAATGATTGAACTTGTTGTAGTTCAAATGGTATATTGTTTTTGACTGCAACTTGATTCATGACAACATTAATCTGCTCTACTCTAGAATTTGTTGCTGAAATACTTGGATCTTTACTAGCTGCAACTGTTGAGTAAAAAGCTGGAATCAAAAAGATTTGGTTACTGCCAAGGCTTCGCACTAAGGAAATTGATTCTTGGAGTTTGTTCGCAAACAATTGATCGCTTAATCCGTACCAAGCATCATTTCCACCAATGGCGATCGCCGCTGAGTCGCATCTAACTTTGGTAGGAATCAGAAGTTTTAGTTGTTCGACCAGTGAAATACCACTTAAACCATCTAACGCAAAATTAAAAGTTCCATTACCAAGGGTATTACCAAGTTCAGCAGTAACAGAATCCCCAAACAAGCAAGCAGAGAATTGCTTTCCTTCAGTAGCAAATTTCTGATATTGGACTTCAAGTTGCCATAAAGGTGTAGAACTTAAGTTATCTGACGGTGGGATCTCAGTGGAATATAGATTTAACTGACCGGCAACCTTTAACGCTGCTGGAATGTCAATAACTAGTCTTTCACTGGGATAAGCTTCAAGAAGGCTGATGATTCCCAAACCATTTTGAGAATTAGCCCCTAGGATAATAGCAGCGTTTAGTGCTTGTACCCCGGCTTTGTCACGACGGGCGATCGCTTGGGAAACATTAGATAAAATGTTGGTCGCAAGTTCTGTATTTAATAGCTTATCCAAAGCCACAAGCGAAAGAGACATTTTTACTTGTAGCGCCTGATGTAACTCACGAACTTGTTCGCGATTGAAAAATTTCAGAAAAAATCCCAAATCAGAAGAAACTTGTTGCGTATCTGCAAACTTACGTAAGTCGGCAATCGGTAGTGATTGTTCCAACAATCCGTACTGAAAGACAATTTTCTCGGCGGCAAAAGAAGGAGTTGCAGCCGTCGTCAGTAATAGTACGCAAATCAATAGACTTAGCACCACATAGCGCAAATATCTCATAAATCTTAACAGGATGTTTATGCAATTTATTATTTTGACATTTAATGTCGGTTTTAAATCAATACGGTAGAGACGTTCCGCCGGAACGTCTCTACTGAACGGTTGCGGCGGAACGTCTGAACCGTACTCAATTCTAAATTGTGAATTTTTTTGTGGCATTCTTTACTTAACTGTATTATAGTTTGATGATTCGATTATTTGGAAATAACGAAATATAAGCTAAGTCAGGTAATTAGCCGTTAAACTTTTCCTTGGTAGAACATTCAACCATGTCCTTAGCCTCATATTTAGCGCGTCGTTCACTTCACTATGCTTGGGTTGTTGCGGGTCTAACTTTCTTAGCCTTGCTGATCGCCGCCGGAATTCGCGCCACCCCCAGCGTACTCATCGTTCCCCTAGAACACGAGTTTGGTTGGTCTAGAGCAACCATCTCACTGGCGATTTCCATTAACTTAATACTCTACGGACTGATTGGACCCTTTGCCGCAGCAGTCTTAGAGCAAATTGGGATTCGACGCACAATAGTCTTTGCTCTTGCCTTACTGGGTATTGGGATCAGCTTAACTACGCTGATGTCGGCACAATGGCAACTGATCCTGCTATGTTCTGTAGTTGTGGGCAGTGGCACCGGCATCATTGCTTTAGTCTTGGGTGCTATTGTCGTCAATCGCTGGTTTGCAGATCGGCATGGTCTGGTTCTTGGTGTTTTAACCGTGCTAAGTGCGCAACTACGAACCCTTCAAAACTTCTTTGCTATTTTAACGAACCGCAAAGACGCGAAGTACACGAAGAAAGAAGAGAAGAAGATCGGTAATCTTGTAGTGGTTTGGGAGTAATAGCTTAATCTTAAAGGAGGAACATGAGCAAATGCCAACAACAGCTTTAATTGTCGGAGCAGGTAGTGGACTCAGCGCATCTTTAGCTCGCCTGTTTGCACTAGAGGGATTTACTGTAGCTTTAGCTGCTCGCCAGATTGAGAAACTCAGTCAGCTTAGTAGTGAGATTGGGGCTAGTGGTTTCGCCTGCGATTCCTCAAAACCAGAGGAAGTGCAGCAGTTATTTATCGATGTTGAAAGTCGTCTAGGTTCCCCAAATGTCGTCGTTTACAACCCGAGTTTCCGGGTGAATGGACCCTTTGTTGAACTAGACCCGGCTGACGTGGCGAAAACTCTAGATGTAACTGCTTATGGAGGCTTTCTCGTTGCACAAGCCGCAGCCAAACGAATGTTAAATCAGGGAGGCGGTGCTATCTTCTTTACTGGAGCCTCAGCAAGTGTCAAGGGTTATCCTCGGTCTGCTCCGTTTGCAATGGGTAAATTTGCGTTGCGCGGTCTGGCTCAAAGTATTGCTCGGGAACTTGCTCCGCAGAATATCCATGTGGCACATTTCGTGATCGACGGTGCGATCCGCTCAGCACAACGCCAAGAGTCAGCAGATAATCCAGATAGTATGCTCGACCCTGATGCGATCGCCCAAACCTATCTCAACATTCTCCGCCAGCCTCGCAGTGCCTGGACATGGGAAGTTGAACTTCGACCTTGGGTCGAGCGCTTTTAAATTACAAGGAGAAATACCATGATTGAACTTTACTATTGGACAACACCAAACGGTCACAAAATCACGATGTTCCTTGAGGAAGTCGGATTGCCCTACACAATCGTTCCCGTCAACATTGGCGCTGGCGAACAGTTCAAACCGGAATTTCTCAAAATTTCGCCCAACAATCGCATGCCTGCAATTGTTGACCATGAACCTGCAACTGGCGGCGATCCGATTTCAGTATTTGAATCTGGTGCAATTCTGCTGTACTTGGCAGAAAAAACCGGGAAGTTGATAGGCGTTGATTTGCGCGATCGCGTTGAAGTCCTTCAGTGGCTATTTTGGCAAATGGCGGGTTTGGGACCAATGGCTGGGCAGAACCACCACTTTAGCCAATATGCTCCCGAAAAAATTCCCTATGCCGTTAACCGCTATGTGAATGAAACAGGGAGACTATATGCCGTGCTGGATAAGCGACTTGCAGATAGACAGTTTGTGGCTGGCGATTATTCAATTGCCGATATTGCTGCTTATCCCTGGATTGTAGCACACGAGTTGCAAAGCCAAAAGCTAGAGGATTTTCCCAACCTCAAGCGCTGGTTCGAGACGATTCACGGGCGTCCGGCAACGGTTCGTGCCTACGAAAAGGCAGAGGCGTTCAAAAATCAGAAGCTTGATGTTGAAAAGTCGCGGGAGTTGTTATTTAACCAGTCAGCCAATACAATTCAGCGTCCTAATTCGTAATTTGGTAATGGGTAATTAAACTATAGGAATCATATTTGATTTTTGAAATATATGTAGGGTGGGTACTGCCCACCAGATCCAGGTTTTGGTGGGCAGTGCCCACCCTACACTACTTAAAATTTTTCATCAATGATTTAGGATGACTATATATTTTGTAAGTATCAGTATTTATGCGTAATTTTTAATTCAAAAATTCAAGATATCTTAATCTAGGATAAGAAATATTTTTACCATTTTAACTACTGAAAAAGCTATCACTGGAAGTGTAATATTTAGTCTCAAAGAAATGATTATGAAACTGCATCAACTGCCGCAATGGCTGATTCATTTGTAGGTAATGGTTCAGGTGCCAATCACACAGGTGATTACAGCTATGAACTTTGGCTAACCACAGATAATACTGGGTACTATCTGAAAATATGGAAGCTTGAATCTTACAAAAAAGGAGAACCGTCATGGACTAGCCACAGCTTTGAGTCTAGCAGGAAGGCACTTGATTACTTCGATTGCAATTACACTAGAAAATCTGCGCCTAACTGTCCTAATAATCACTAATTCGTAATCCGTAATTCGTAATTGAGCGCTACTAACAACTAGACTGCCCCGCAACGCGATTGATTTATGAAGAAAGATTAATACTTAGTATCTTTTTGTCTAGCGAACCCATTTATGCGTAGGGTAATAATTACGAATTACGTTAGCGTTAGCGAAGCGTTAGCCGGTACTCCGGCGTCAGCGTTAGCGATAGCGAAGCGTTAGCCGGTACTCCGGCGTCGGAACGAGCGTCATTATAAATTACGAATTATTTTGACGTACTGCTCAGTTTTACTGCGTCACGGCATTTTTCAAGGTCATGCGTGATCAGAGCGCGATTAGTACCTATTTTACTATGTCAAGCAAAGTATTCAGCAATTGATAAAAATCGATACAAATTGTTGTAAAGAGCAAAAAGCCTTAGTTTTAGATGATTGAGTCACAAGTTAGTTATTAATTTATATTGCCATTAGACATTTTCTTTCTGGAGTTGTATTCAATTGCTCTCTATAAATTAGTAAACTAAAATACAATCTAAAATTACTTTTTACTGTACCATTGAGGGGGATCATGAGTCGTCCAATAATTCTTGGTATTGTAGGTGACAGCGCCGCTGGTAAAACAACACTAACTAAGGGGATTGCTCAGGTACTTGGACCTGAGAATGTCACAGTCGTCTGTACAGATGATTATCACCGATACGATCGCAAACAACGTGCCGAGATTGGCATCACTGCCATCCACCCCGACTGTAACTATTTAGATATCATGCAGCAGCACCTGTCGCTGCTACGGATCGGAGAGCCAATTCTTAAGCCAGTTTACAGCCACAAAACCGGCACATTTGAGCCGCCAGTATACATCAAGCCAAATAAATTTGTCATTGCTGAGGGATTACTTGGTTATTCAACCCTCGCTGCCCGCGATTCCTACGATGTGAAAGTTTACCTTGCACCCCCCGAATCACTACGCGCTCAGTGGAAAGTCAACCGGGATACACAAAAGCGCGGTTACACTGAACAACAGGTGCTAGAGGAACTCAAAAAACGTGAGCCAGACTCAGAACAGTTTATCCGTCCCCAGCGGCAATGGTCAGATATAGTAGTGAGTTTCTACCGTCCCGAAAACGATGAAGAGCAAACCAACGGACACCTGAATGTTCGTCTGGTGCTGCGTCCCACAATTCCCCACCCAGATTTTACCCAAATTATCAATGGCAATGGCAATTTCACTTCAGCAATCCGCTTGGGATTAGACCGAGATATGAGTAAACCAGTTGATGTGCTAGAAGTAGATGGTCATGCCACTTTAGAACAGGTCAATAAGTTAGAGCAGATTATTTGTTCTGATATGCCCTACTTAAAGAATGTATGCGATCGCGAAATTAACCCAGAGTTGGGCAAAATTGCTGGGACAACTGGGGAAACACTCCAGAGTTACCCTCTCGCCCTCACCCAACTTCTCATTACTTACCATATGCTCAAGGCAACACAAATCCATCAAGTAGGTGAAGCTAAGGAGGTAGAAAAATTGGGAAAACTTTAATAAACATTAACCATTCTATCACATAAGCCGAGATTTTTAGAGGCTACAGGGGATAACTAAAGATAGATACACCTATCATCCATATTCCCTGAACTTGCCTATGACTTACTGCCTTAGAATTGCCGATATCCCGACAAATGAGCGTCCGCGTGAGCGCTTATTAACTTATGGTCCCAAGATTTTAGCTACAGCTGAGTTAATTGCAATTTTACTAGCTACTGGTCAAGGACCAGGAAAACTGTCTGCAGTAGGTTTGGGACAGTATCTGTTGCAGGAATTGGGTAAACATCAGCGCGAACCCTTGACAGTTCTGCGAGATGTGAACGCTGCTGAGTTAATGCAAATTCCTGGTATTGGTCCAGCAAAAGCGACAACTATTCTAGCGGCGATTGAATTAGGCAAACGAGCATTTCAATCACGTCCAGGAGAAAGTACAGTAATTGATAGCCCAGCGGCTGGGGCTGCTGCTCTCAGTCAAGATTTAATGTGGCAAAATCAAGAACGGTTTATAACGCCAATCTGACAAAACTGCAATAGGGGTGTGAGAACATAAAACCGGGTTCAGAAGATCAAGTAAAAAATGCTCACTATTAGCCATGTATATACATAGTAAAAAGCTTTGTAATTCGGTGACTTTCCTCTCGTTACCATGTATATACATGAAAGAAATCTTCACAAAATTGGCGAGTTGTAGGGAACGCATTAATTCCGTTGCACTCACAGTTCCCACAGAGAACCTGCCACCCGCAACACGTCATCCCAGTTATTAGCGATTAAATCAGTATTGATCTTATTTCTGGCAAGTCCATTGAGCTGACCATAGTCAGCAGTATCAATCCGCCAAAAGCGTGAATCTCCTATATCTGCAATACGAGGACTAAACTGGTAGCCCAGTAGCCAAAACAAACCGAACACTACGTCACTATAGCCAGCACGGGAGTTGAGGAACTTCGCGCATTAATGGGCCATGAGAAAATTCAAACTACTCTTCACTACTCTCAGGTCACCTCACTTCGCGCAGAAGAAGTAGCACAACAGGCTTTTGAGAAAATACCACCATTAGGGCAATAATTTACGGGCATTACCTGTAGAAACATCAAGTGCTTTAACTCGAAATTATTACTCTTCTAAAAATGCATCAAGAGAATGGACAATACTCTTGATAGTCAAAATATGGTTCCGGCAAATTTTATGTTATAAATATTACATTTAATATCGTTGATACCGATTTAACACTTAATATAAATCGCCCCCACGAGCGAAAATTTCTATCACTTCGCTTCTGGTTACTTGATTTTTATCCCCTATTTCTAGCAGTTTCTCCCATGCTTCATCCGTTAGGCGAATAGACCTTAAACGCTTGGGTGAATCACCATAATCTGTTTCAAATTTACCATCCGATGTACGTGGTCGTCTTGGAGATTTTTGTCTAGTACCTGAATACTTATCCATAAGAGCAAGCCATATATGACAATCCCACTCTATCATGTATATACATGGTTAAATAGTCGATTTTTGTATATTTTTCCTCCATTGACCCAAGACTTGCTTCTTTGGACTTCTATGGTGGTCCTACACAAACAATAGCCCTCCTCCCCGACAGTCCAGCAATTGATGCAGCAGACCCCACAGTGTTAGATACTGACCCTACAACCGACCAACGGGGGTTCCCTCGTGTCAGCAATGGTAGAGCTGATATTGGGGCGTTTGAAGTCCAAGTCTAGCGATAGGGCGTTGTGTACGAGCGAACCTATTCAACCCTTAAACGTAACCATGTAAACCTAAGGGTTCCAGTCTCGTGCTGTGTGGAGCGCACAGACGAAGGGTGCGATCGCCTGAGCGAGTGCGATCGCTCTTGACAAAACTTTACAACTCGCTCTTGTATGCGATCGCATAAGCGCACCCGCGAGCAGCCTCAACTGAAAACTGAGGCTGCGCTTGTACTCAAAATTCACCACTATTGTCTTATACCAAGTGATGAAAGAGCGTTAATTCATCAAAGTAAATAACTGTACATTATTACAATTGCCGCACTTGCGGGCGCTAAGCTTTTCACCATCGCCCCATCCCCCCTCTTCTCTACGGAAATATACCCAAGACCCAGCGGATTCCGTGCCAACAGTGCGACCCCAGATAAAGTTATGCGCCCCGCAGATGGGACAGGGTGCTCCAAGCGGATCACGGTTTTGTTGCAGCAGTTGATTATCCATTGGTTTAATTACCTCAAATAGCTTTTATGAGCGATACTCAATCGCGCGAGCCTATCTTTCATCCTTCTACAATTACTCTTGCGACCATTTCGGACACAACTTAAGTTTTTTTAACGATAATCAGGAAAATTTCATCTGTGGGTGGTAGTGCGAATCTGGTTGGGAACGGGTAACGCAAGCGTGTTTATAGTAGGTCGGGGTACGATAAAGGACACATTATACCGTCAGGCGATCGCACACTCAACGCCCAAGACAATAGTGAAACTTTCGCGCAGAACCAACATGATGCCGCAAACCCCAGATAATAATCGGCATACCTGGGAGGGATTAGAGAAGTATTGTAGGAAGCTAGCTAAGTCTGGAAAAGAACTTTATATCATCGCAGGACCATTGGGCGACCAAGGTATGCTTAAGAGTAGGGTGAAGATTCCCACTTATACGAGTAAGATAGTTGTAGTACTAAACAACAAAAATGCTGGTATTAGTAGCGTAACTGAAAGTACTAGGGTTATTGCTATCAATGTACCTAATCAGCAAGGGATAAACCATGATTGGAGGGCTTACAGAGTTAGCGTTAAAACGCTGTCAGGATTGACGGGCTATCATTTTCTCTCTAATGTTCCCACTTTTGTAAGGGATACGCTTGAGAAGAAAGTTGATACGATAGTTCGGTGGGCGATCGCATATCTGGAGTCATGAGGGGATGGTTGGGCGATCGCGCTTCATTGGTAACACAGTGGTTAGAGTCGATAGAGATGTTACCATCTCTACCTCTCCTTCAAAACCGGACATGAAGTAGGGTAGGTAGCCAGCGAGTTACCATTACTGGCACTTTTCCAACCACCCCCCT
>CAZZYE010000169.1:0-10849 GCA_964658145.1 uncultured Stigonema sp. | reverse complement strand
CCTCCTGTAGGCTTCCTGTAGGCACTCCTGTAGACCCAGAATCCTTACTGGGTAAGGCGGCTGTAGACCCTGTAGACCTAATAGCAAAACTTTCTGATTTTCCAGTGATAAGCGCTTCTAGAGTTTCACTTATGGTAGGTATGATGCCATGTTTATCATGCTCGCGAAGTACTATTTCACCAATTATCTTGATACCTTTCTCTGTTCGCTTTTTCTCAGCCTTCCATCCCAGAGTTACGTTCACAATAGATAAGAAATCGTCACTGAAATTCTGTAGTTTCTTAGGCTCTTGTCTAGTCCTCTTGCAGTAGTCGATGTAGCGACCGTAATAGGTATTGAGATGTGACTTGCGTTCCTTGTCCTCATCTTCTTTCCCATTGCCTATTGAAATTTCGAAGCGTTTACCCTCGTGCCGAATAATCTCGTCATTAACGAAAGCTACGATAGAGTCTGTCTTGACCTTGTTATTCCACTCGTGATACTTGAATGATGGAATCTCATCATCACCACGTCCCTTGATAGCATTCTCTACTTCCTTATCGCTCATCGAAAGCACGACCATTATGAGTTTTGCTATCTCGTTATCATAGGAAGCCTCGGCGCTAGTATTCCTCAAATCTGGAGGGATAACAGTGTCGAAATGTACGAGGCACTGTCTTCTGTCTATACCCGTCGTGTCACCTACGAATAATGGATTGTTGCTAGCAATGATGATAGTGCCATAGAAGTAACTAGAAGCGCTCGGACAATACTTTTCCTCATACTCAACTTTGTCGCCACCAGTGAGAGATAACAGGTCATCAATGCCTACCTTTTTACGTTCATCAGGACACGTGACTAATTGCCTATCAATGATTTTGGCTCTAGTTGTCCCCTTGGATAGGTTGGACATGGTAGTACCGTGATGGTTATTATCACCTACCATTTTTGATGCCAGTCTCATGAATGTACCCTTTCCTGCGCCAGACTTACCCGTTAGGAATACGAACATCTGAAGGTCAAAGAATTTCCAAGTGACGACAGCATTGAGTATTGCGAGTAGTCTCTTGATGCGCTTAGGATCACCGTCCATTGCATGATTAAACAGCCAGTGAATATTAGGGCAATGCTCACTCAGTGCCTCTATCACGTCGGTGCCAATATCGATATTCGCATAGTCGTAGGGAAGTTTATTGATAAATCTGAATCCGGGCTTGTATTCCTCTGTTGTTTTGTTAGAGGTATCGTAGACCACGTCATTGAAAGCAATGTAGCGCTTCCTGTCTAACGCTTCCCATTTTGGTATCAATAACTCACACTCAAGTGTTTCGATAGCGCCGGATACTTGTGCGGGGGATTTAAGGGATACGTTACGACCCTTTAATTCGTGGTATACGGTTGCTTTGAATTCCATATGGTTTATCCGCTCCCATATATCCCCGTTAAAGTGTCTCCACGTGGATTGTTCATTGTGGTAAGCGTAATGCTCGCGGTAATCCGGCGCTAACATCTGTCCCAACTCGACAGGTGATTGAAGGTCACTCTTTTTATGAGCTTTCCCTACACTAAACTTTTCCTCCCATGCTGATAATGGCATAGCATTCAGGAGCTTCTCTCTGAAAGCCTCTATACCCTTGTTTTGAATATAATCATCCATACCTTTACCGTCTTGTACATCCCATAATCCCGTCGCCGTAAGTGTTAGCTTACCTTGTTTTTCAATCGCTTCTGCTAACGTCTTGCATGCTCTTCTTACGTCACTATTGGTAGCAGCGTCGGCGTCAAAAGCGATGATAATCCCGTCAACTTTATCAAGAAGTCTCAGTAATGATGGAACTAAATGACGCTTACCATCTGGACTACTTTTCGCTCCTAATAAGCCCATCTCTACACCCATCAACGCTATGGTTGCGATACCATGCATACATCCGTAAGTCGCTTTGATAAAGCCTTCTGTGGCAACTAGATAACGTTTACCACCTATTATTATCAAGCTACTCTCTGGTAATTCTCGTTCTTTCCATATACTTGAGCCGAAGTCATCTTCCCAGTGTGGCAACATCGCATCGTAGGCAGAACCTTTTGGTGTGAGGTACTTCTTTGGCTTTTCATCCTTCACTACGAGTGGCGTATCTGGACGAAATTGCTTCTGTCCGTTAGAACCTATCAGGAGATAGCCGTCACTGGGAGCGTTCTTAAATCCTTCCTCTTTCGCTTGCTGCTGGGTTACGCTACGGTAATTCCCTTCCAGCCATTCAGGCTTAATTCCACGCTCGACTGTCAAGTTGTGGAAGTGTTGCTGAGTTAGATTTTGTGAGCCTACGGTTACTGTCATATTGCCTCCAAAGGTTTGTAGTGGTAATGGAGGCATACCCTATTTCGGATGTCAATTTAATTGACAATTTTAAAGCCAATTTAAATGACAAAGAAATTGACATCGTTATTCGACCCCTACCCATCAGAAAAAAGATAGGCAACTCTATTGCGGTCAGGAATAAAACGAAGTACATTAAGGATATGCCTTCAAGATAATTGGTTGTCCCAGAATAGTCAGTAGAGTGAGTGACTATGTAGCTATTTTGGGGTAAGTCTAAAAAAATCCCCGTGACTTGTAGTGGAGTCGTGGGGATTTTGCTTTGGGTACTTCAATCCCGTTCCGATGCCAGCACGTTAGCCAACATTCTCTTGCCATCCTGATAGCGATTACCCGTGAATCCCATGACTTCTTTGATAATGCGGCTGTCACTGTATCCGGCAGTTTTGAGCGCTCTCACGGCGGATTTTTGCCAGTCTGGAACTTCGGTTTCGGTTCCCGAGGCATCCTGTAACCCCTCTTCTAAATGGGCTGACTCGGTTGGGTGTGAGTTGAGCCGTACTATATTTAAGGGTGTTTTTGGAACCGAATGGGAACCCCTTATATCCGATAGCTGGATAGGCTCGTCATCACAAACAGCGCGATACTTCCCTTGGTTGAGCCATTGCACAAGGTCATCCCTCTTAAGTTTTTTGGCATGTGCAACTGCATGAGAACCGAGCCTAACCAGTCGGAAGTTAGAGCGTATAGCGCCATCACCCTCAATACCCAGCGCTGTAACCGTATCGGACTGGGATAGTACACACAGGAACATCTTTGGCTTACGACCACGACGCGCTATCTTGCCAAGCCAGTCAGCAGCAGCAGGTATTTCATCTACTAATGCTGGGAATTCTTCAGCAATAAGAGCCAGGTCATTCCCTGCTAGTGCAGTATCACCATGTTCTGCCCGTTGCTTGGCACGTTCCTCTAGTTCAACAAGGTCAAGTGCCATCTCACATGCGATCGCAGTAAAGTCACCACCACGTCCTATTACCTGTAACCCTTGCCATTCTTGCGGTGTAGCATCAGGGTCATAGACTTTTACTGTGCTAGCAACCTGATACGCAAGCCATTGAGCGAGGGTACTCTTGCCAGTGCCAGTGCTGCCGATAATCATCACGTGCTTACCTTGAATCATGTCTAGCAAGTCAGCTAGTGGTGGTGCTAGTTGTGGCAATACTGTCTTAGCGCTGGATTCTACCGTGATAGCATTCATTGGAATACCCATGTGTGGCAATGCATCGTATACTCTCAACAGCTTATTTGTGGCAACCTCTAGCATGTTGCACCCTGCGATCGCAACCTGTAGGCTTGAACGGACAATGGTGTTCGCTAGTAGAAATGCACTAAAGCCTAATCTCCCCACGGCCCAACCTGAGTAACGCAAGAGTGCTTTCCAATCCGGTAGTGGCATGTTCACCCAAGATTGCCTCTCTATGTGCTGCATTGGCACGTCTAGGGTAAGATGGTCATTATCGCGTTTGCTCATTACTGACCTCAATGTGTAGGGTGAAGTGATAGTGAACATGCCCCATGTGTTTGGATAAAAGCGCCGTACCTATTAGTAGTAGGAATATGGCGCTTATTTCTTTAATGGTCATCACTGATACTTTGAATCTTCTCAGACATACGACCATAGATAGTGAGTACTAAATCCGGTGTCACGTCCGGTCCGAATACCTCCTCTGCTATACATTTTGCTGCTTTCATTCCACAGGCAGTAGCAGCAATGTAGGTAGCAAGTTTCTTTGCCCTCTCCTCACCGTGCATGTTTTTCAGGCTAAGGAATATATCTTTCTCGTCGTTTATGTCCATATTTGTCTCCTATCGTGATATCTATCGATACTTACTGGATGCTTCCACAATGCGCTCTACCAACGGATGAGATGATGGATAATCGCTTACTACATCCTTGAGTATGCTGTGGTTACCGGATTCTATGGCGTCGGCTGCTTTCATTGCGTTATCCCATCCGCCTACTTTGTCAGCGTTAGCAGCTAGCTGGGTACGAGCAAGGGTGTCTTTCATCTCACTCTCCTAAAGGATGACGCGATAGCAACGACCGCTACTTGCCCAATCACTCTTACCACTGTTCAAGTCAACATACTTGCTCTTAGCTGCTTTGAAATAGAGTGAACCAGTACCGTCACTTGCGAGAGTGAACAAAGCATATAAAGGTAATGATTCCCAAGCAACAGGGGTCGTATCGAGTTGCATGGAGCGTTCATGTTTGGTGAGACTGCCAGCGTTAGCTGTGGGAAGGGACGGCATCACGCGCTTACGTTTCTGTTTTTCGGCAATAGGTTTTGCGCCAACAGCAGTGCCATTGGTGGTCTGTAAGGTATCCATACTATGGGAATGCCAGATAATGTAAGGTATTCTTTTAGAGTATATGGCAAACTACAGGATGTCAATAGTCTAACTGCATGAGCAATACAATAGAGGAACCGTTATACTACTCATGTACTACCTATGGCTATTTCTCCCAAAGTAACCATTGTGATACCTCAAGCCGAATTAGATAAGCTAAAAAAGATAGCAGAAGAAGAAGACAGACCCGTAAGCAACCTGGTGACGCGAATTATCAGAGAGTATCTGAAGAGTAGAGAGCCAGTCACGTAAGGACGCTGTACCATACCCTCTAATAAACGATGGCATTTCTTATGTCATAAATAATGTCATTAAAAATGTCATCGTTTTAGAGACACCCCTATAGGCTCTTCATCTCCCTGTCACTCATATCTCCTGCATAGTGCCTAGATATAGTTCCCGCGCTATTACCCACTAACTTGCCCACAACAACAGCATCCATTTCATTCTTTATCATCTGAGTGATAGCTGTATGTCGTGTGTGGTAAGCGCTTCTGTATTCGATGTCAGGTAACCCCTTCAGAACCCGTTGCCAGATATCCTCAGAGAAGTACGTCCAGTTGATGTGAGTTCCTCGTTTGCCCTTAAAGACGTAGTCATCCGGTGTAAATGACTCAGGTTTGATTCTCTCTACCACCGACGCTACGCGAGAATTCATGGTGATTTTACGTCTGTCTTGAGTCTTCGTACCATCTTCTATGTTTCGCTTAGAGGTTAGAGTTTGGCAGAAGATAATCTCGTTTCCTTTGATGTGCTTCCATTGCAATGCTAATGCCTCGCTAGGTCTACATCCCGTGAAGAAAAGAAATTCTACCAGTGGAGCGTAATGGCTAAATGACTTATGGTTCTGGAATGACGCGATGATCATGTCTCTCTCTGTAGACGTGAATGGGAATGCATCTTTTTTACTACTCCCCCCATCTAGTTCATTAAGCGCACATCCCATTTTTTCAAAGGGATTACTTTGTAGTTTCTCAAGACTTACTGCCCACTTACAACAGCTATTAATCAACATCCAAGTTTTCTTAACGCTAGCATTGTTCTTGCCATTGCAGTCGTCTCTCAACCATCCCAGGATTTTACCTGATTCATTCACTAGCTTGTAGGGACACTTCTCTAGCTTATTGCGTGCAGTCTTATAGTCCGTGTTCAATGTGTTCTCAGAGAGGTTTTTCCGCTTGAAGCTTATGTATTCCTCAAACAGTTTCATCAGATTGACGGCATTAACCTTGGGGTGCTTAACTGTGGAGTTTAAAACATCATTGATAGATGATTTGACCTGTTGAGGCTTGTACTTCGCTAGTGTTGGGTCAAAGTTACCAGTGATGCAATCCAAACGTATCCTCTCAGCTATACCACAAGCAGTCTTGTACGCTATATTATCGTCGTATTTTGCACCCGGCAAAGGATTAAAGTTGTAGCGCTTATCAGCATAGGTGAATCTCAGCAGTAATGAGCCGTTGTTGT
Source organism: uncultured Stigonema sp. (assembly GCA_964658145.1). GTDB lineage: Bacteria > Cyanobacteriota > Cyanobacteriia > Cyanobacteriales > Nostocaceae > Stigonema. The sequence continues at coordinate 4,677 of CAZZYE010000169.1, read as the reverse complement.
TGCGTGGGGTAATATCTCTCATGCCAGTCTTTTAGTGAGTTAAATGGGCTTGTTATTGGCATATTATCGGCATAAACCCACCTAATTTGTAGAGTGCAAATACTGAAATCCTTACTCTACCTATTTTTTGGATGATATTCGTAAATGATGAGCTAGCTGTTGAAGTTTGGCTTCTTTCCGTGCCACTAAGACGAGATTTGTTTGGCGTGCAGCTAATTCCTCAGCAAAAGCCATACCAATTCCAGCGGAAGCACCCGTAATTAAAGCAGTATTCATGTTACTTACTACGATTATTTAACTTACTTTACTACAGTGTTACATTGTCTGCTGACTCAGGGTTGTAGCCATTTAGACTAACATAAATACTGAGTTCTTGCTGTTGAAATCGAAGGCGATCGCCTCATCCCTGTTTATCGACGGCTGAGCCAACTGGCGTTCATGCTTATAAAGTGCCCCAAAAGCTTTGAGCGTGGCAATAGTCGCCTCAGTTAAACCTGTAGTGCCAGTAACGTTCAAATTGTTGCTCTATTAAATTAGAAATACCCTTAAACACAGCAGATCTTCAAGAATCAGCAAGCGCAAGTAATCTAGTGTCCGAATATCAGCTTTCATATCAAATCCGGTAGCATCTGAATGATAAAAAAACCGCAGAGACGCCGAGGTCACAGAGAAAAAGCACATACTTGACTTACTTTAATAAACAAAAAACCTGGTTGCTATAAAAGTAACCAGGTTCTACAACAAGCACGCGTTTTCTATAGGGAGAGAGGATTTAACTATTAGAATGCCCTAGACAAAAGCCTTATGCCGCAGGTTGTTCTAGATTAACCTTAACAACTTTATTTTTCTCGGCTTCAGTCTTGGGTAGTGTCAAGTTTAAAATCCCGTCTTTGTATTCAGCCTTGACGCTGGTATTTTGAATCCGAGCTGGTAGAGGAATTACCCGTTGGAATTTACCGTAGTAAAATTCACTTCTTGTTTTGCCGTTATCGTCGGTTTTGGTTTCAGACTTACGTTCGGCAATCACCTTAACTGCATTGAGGGTGACTTCGATATCTAAGTCTTTAGCTTCAATTCCCGGAAGTTCCAGCTTCAGGTGTACTGCATCTTCAGTCTCGTGCAGTTCGGCAGCTGGAGCTTTGGCTACGGTTGGTGCTGGGAAATCTTCAAATACACGGTCGATTTGACGTTGCAGTGTGTTCAATTCTTGCCAAGGGTTGTAACGTACTAATACCATAACTCGCTCTCCGATTCGTAACTTTTTATTTACTTACTTCAGGATTTATCCTTGCTTTGATTTTTATAGTAGCGATGATTTTAAGTGCTGAAAATACGGTTAATATCACCTATTAATTTGATGATTACCGCACCTAAATTCAGGGATGATTTAATTTGTGTAAAACTCCGAATTTATTAGTACGGTAAACCCGACCAATAGGAAATATAAGCGAATTGAGAAATTCCCCTATAGGGGTCATGACAAAGTACGCGCACTCCGGGGACATGTTGTTAAGCTTTTTTAACGCCAGTTATCAAAACCCTCCAGACGAATCAGCAGATCGTCTGTTTTGGAGGCAGCAACAATGAATTGCCTAATTCATTTCGTAACTTTTGAATCAATCGGTCAAGCGCAAGTCCAGGAATACTCGTCTGTTACTTATTGCGTAATTAAGTGTGCATCAACCTATTATGAATTCCAAATACGAACATGCTCTTGTTCATTTCTCAAAGAAGGCCAACAACCCGATCGGTGCACTTGTGTGCGATCGCCACTCCAAGAATATTCTCAGCAGGTGTTGTTGTGGTGTGTGTTTGCAGAGTTTTTTTATATGTACTATTTAAGCAGATACTCACTATCTATGCACGCACAACGGTGACAGAGCGTTCATTTTTCGTAGTTGTAACTTGAGCCGCCAAGCGTTCCTCTAGGGGTAGTGCATTGGTGCGTCGGTCGAAAATAACTAGCCAACCAAAATCTTCTCCCAACCGCGCTAAATAGAAATCTAACTGTGACAAACCCGCTTCTAGTGGGTCGCCCTTTTTATCGCGCCAAGCTTTTAACTCAATCCCTAATGTAACATTACCATATCTCAGACATAAATCCATGCGATCGCGCCCAATCGCATATTCGCGTTCAAGAGTTCCACCACCATTAACCACGCGATGTAAAAACGCCATCAGCACTCTTCTGAGGTGCAATCTCATGGTAAACTGCGCTACCAAGCAACGGTTCGCCATGCTGTCTCCCTTCGGGTTCGCCAGTTCCCTGCGGAGGGAAACCCTCCTTCAGGACTGGACTCACCAAAATGCCAGAAACGCCTGCAACAAAGCATCGGTGTCTAACTCACCACCTTTAGTTAACCAACTAGGACTAATGTGGGGTAAACTATCCTGAGTACCCTGCACCAAGACACGGGGAATCACCTCGCGGTAAATGGGATTAGCAATCGTCAGTCCCCCTGCTGGGTCACGCCGTAACAACCCCAAATCAATCAAATATTGGCGGTCGTCATTCGGGGTATCCCCCAACGCTCCTCCTGCTAGCATCGGTGCAATAATTGCCTTGACCCTTGGTTCTCGGAGCTTTTCAGCAAGAGAATCGAGATGGGTATCTTGACGTGCAATCAGTATTTCCTTTGCTTTTAAAATATGTTCTGGTGTAATTGCTACATTTATATCCGTCACCATCTCTTCTACAACTTCTTTGGCTAGGGCATTTACTAACCAAGGTTGTCCCTGAGTCAAATCAAACGCCGTCTGGATTGCCTTGTTTGTGAAGACTTGTCCGGTATCGTCGGTATGTTGTTGGTATAATTGTCCCACCTCAATGGCATTAAAATTTCTCAACGTTAGGGAGCGTACTTTAATATTAAAGGGACTTGAAGTATTCAATCGCTCGCTACCCCCTGAAGCCACTTTATAATCCCGCACATCTCGTAAGCCAATCAATCCCACAGAAAGCGGAAAATTTTTGGGGCGGTCGGGATACCCTCCGCGTAACTGTCGTAAAACAGATATCAGGGCTTCATCCTGGAGAGCATCAATCTCGTCAATAAACAGCACCAATGGTCGCGACGAGGCTTGCGCCCATGCCTGCAAAGCAGCTTGAATTCTTTGTCCAGGCTTCGCTTCATCCCAAGCGGGGGGGTGCAAGTCTTCGGGTAAATTCAACTGGGCACGCGCCCGCCAAGCTCCCAGGATAGCGTTCTCAGCCGCTCCTGGATCGTGACTAAAAGGCGCTCCCACTTCTGCCGACACCATTACTGCTGTGTAGCGTCCACTAGTCGTTAGTTGTTGAGCTAACGCCAGCATTGCAGTAGTTTTACCCGTTTGACGAGGCGCATGAATCACATGCGGAGCTACGTTGTTCAATCAGCTGCTCTAAGTTAGGCAATCGACTGGTCGGCGACAGCATATAATGAATGTCGGCTTGACAAGGACCTGCGGTATTAAACCAACGAGACATGGGAATTTGGACTGCGTTCTTGGATGCCCTTATGGTAGCTTAAATCGGGCTAGAAACGGTCATTATATATCATTAACTTTCATTTTTGTCAACTTATCTTCAGTGTTTAAATCTAACATGATGGCAACAATCGAACCGTCACCCAACGGAGCAACGTTGGCTCAAAGTGCGTTCTGGGTTCTGATTGATGCGAATATCGGAAATTGAATGCAGGGCATTTATAGCGATTTCGGTTCTGATGAGGTACATAGGGGCGGGCAAGGATGCCCGCCCCACAAGAAGTTTTACTAATTTAAATTAGTATCTCATTCGACTGCAAACCGCTATATGTCTAAGCACCTCCTACCCTGGTAGCAAATGTTGAAGTGAGCGATCGCTCCAAATAGCGGAGGTAAACAACGGTAGTTTATGTCTATCATCAATGAGGAATACAAACAAAAGTTCTAGATTCTTATCAAAAAGATGCAGATTTTTCAACTTTTTAATCGACTAAAGCACCTGAACTTTACTCTTATATTAGGTCAGATAGTCGTTTTCAGCGTTTTGGCTGGTTTTTTACTTAAAAGTACTAGTGCCAATGCTGCTGACACGGTTATTCTAAAGTATGGTAGCTTTCAGGAGGCAGTCTCTGTGAGAGAATTAAATCAGTTCGTGGAAACTGGCAAGACCACCGCTCCCATAAAGGCTTATTTACAGGCAGCCCAACAAGACCCTGCATTAGCTCGTAAGGCACTGAAAGCAGGAATAAAAGCTGATCCCGCCTTTCTAAATAGCCTGCTGTCTAGTTGGGCTGGACCAATTTTGGTTGACCAAGTTGGTGAGGTAGTTCATCCTCCGGCAAAACAACTAGATAAGCAGGCGCTACGGTTAGCTTTGGCTGGATCGATTCGTCAAAACAGTGAAGTCACGCTGCTGGGAGCTATTCGCAACTATCCTGGTGCTGCTGTTGAAATCGAGGGCGATCGCCTGATCCCTGTTTACCGACGGCTGAGCCAACTGGCGAAAGGCTTATAAAGCGTAGCCAAGATTAGATATTATGGGGAGTAGCAGTATTTACAGAGGGATGTTGCCCGTTGTCGTACAAGTCTTCGAGTTTGCTCGGACACCATTTGCTTTTAGCTGTGAGTTGAGCGTTGATTAAGGTAAAAATGGGGGCGTTGCTGATTTAAAATATGAATTAGCCTCACGCAAAGGCGCAAAGGCGCAAAGAC
>CAZZYE010000168.1:6334-10872 GCA_964658145.1 uncultured Stigonema sp. | reverse complement strand
CCCCCCCCCCCCCCCCCCCCTGGAAAAGTTATGTTTAGTTTATTTATATTCACCTACTTAATTACTAAGAAAGACAACGTATCGTCCTTGAAATGCCACGGCTAATTCCCCTGCTTCCCATATCTGGGAGCATAGTTCTAACCTTGCTTTTTCTCTCTTTCTCAAGGTGTTGATGAACTGGGAGATTTGTCTTGGGTTAGGCTTGTGACAGCTGGCTGAGAAATCTTTGGTGACTGGTTTGAGATAGTTAATACGACTATCTTGGATAACGATGTTCGCTTTTAACTCTTGCTCTTTCAGGACAAGCCAAAGTAGTCCCCAGCCTACGAGTGTAACCAAGGCATTGAGACTACCTGCAAAAGCAGTATCCTTGTGATTAATATTTTTCTCTAACGCTGCTTTCAGTGTCAGACAGCTACCGTTGTATTCTTGTACAACTACTCCGAGATAGTAAGTGATGGGAATTTCTGCATAGAGGGTTTCTTGAAGTTCTTGCGATCGCTCTTTCAATTAATTAAACACTCCTGACAATTACAAGATTTAAACAGCCCAAAATCAGTATCAATGTTCCAATCAGTGAGCCAATTGCACCGATAATATTGCCTGCATAGACCACCATCAGTTTCATGACTTTTTAAAGATTCTGATTAAGGTGCTGATACTCGGAATATTTCTTTTGCAATTCCTCTTGAACTGGAATGGGACGACCATTCTGCAAATTAACAAATGCACCCTTCTGTATAGCTGTTGCTGCCAGTTCGTTGTTAGATAAAATTTCGGCTTGAATAATCCATTTCAACCGCCCTAAACTGCTTAACCATAAACGTCCAATCACTTGGTCAAAAAGTTTGATTGGGCGTTTATACACAATTTCAGTTCCTGCCAGGATAGGGATATATCCTTGCTCAACTTGTTTATCAAGTGAGAAGTGCTCATCTAAAAGCTTTGAGCGTAAATCCTCTAACCATCTAATGTATACGATATTGCTAACAATTCCTGCAAAATCAATGTCGTATGTCCTTACAGGTATTGCAAGTTCTACTTCTAATAGTCTGTGCAAGTTGTGAGAAACTACCATTATTGCTCCTGAAAATTTGATTATTTAAGACCGTTCAGTTTGTTAAAGGTTAAAAATAAAGTATCAGTGATATAATTCCTTACTTACAAAATCAGTGCTTTTTTATCTAATTTAAGACCAAACGGTCTGATTTAAAACAAACGACCATCAAAAAAATCCGCAGGTTTTACATTTGCAATTGGCTTTCCATGTAATCAGTCAAATGATTAATTGCTCTTTCGATATGAATCGAGTCGCCATAAAGCTTGCTCATCATCACAGCACCTTCCAGCGTTGCAATCACAATAGTTGCAACCTCATCAGTGTCAACTGTTGAGCGAACTTCTCCTTTTTCGATTCCTTTCTGGATAATTCGACAAATCATGTTACGCCAAGAATTCATCGCCTGTTGTGCGCGATCGCGTAACGCCGGATGAGCATCATCACTCTCAACAGCAGTATTCAGCAGCGGACATCCTCCTTTGATGAGTGGATTATCTGGGTTATCTATATAGATACGAAATGTCTCAATGATTGCGGAGAGACGCTCAATTGCATGATGTTTGCTTCGCAATGCGGCTCTATGACGCTTGCTGATGCAGGCGATCGCAAAGTCAAAAGCCTGTAGTGCTAGCTCATCTTTACTTTTGAAGTGGTTGTAAATCCCTCCTTTCTGCAATCCTGTCACACGCATAATATCTGAAATAGACGAACCAGCATACCCCTGTTGATTAAACAGTTCGGCTGCTTGTTGGAGAATTTTTTCTTTTGTTTCTTCGCCTTTAGACATTTCTAAGTCTTTAAGACCGATTGGTATGTTTAAGTTTAACTGGATTAATGATTTTTGGCAACGGTGAAGGTACGGGATGTAAAGGATAATTTACTGCTATTTTCTGTTTATTACCCAGTAGATTGTCGTTGGGGCACGGCACTGCCCCAACAATGTAGTCTATTTACCCTAATTGCTGTAATTGTCGGACGACGAGTATAGCGCATCCGCTATATCCCGTACCTTCACCGTTGCAACAATGTCTGAGTCCGCCCCAAGCGTTCCGGGATTACCTGATCTTACGCATCCAATATAAACTATGATTCTATTGACCCATTTCTGAAGAAATATCAATGACCATTTCAATGTATCAAGCTTCAGTACCAGTGTTTATTCGCACCCTGAATAACCTTGTGGGTATTCTTGAAAAAGGTGCTACATATGCGGAAACAAAAAAAATAGATCCGAACGTGTTGGTCAACAGTCGCCTATTCCCAGATATGTTTTCATTGTCAAGACAAGTACAAACTGCCTCTGACATAGCAAGGAGAGGTGCCGCACGACTAGCAGGGATAGAAGCCCCCAACTTTGAGGACAATGAAACTACATTCCCCGAACTGATTGACCGCCTGAAGAAAACTATCTCTTATTTAGATACATTTAAACCCGAGCAAATTGACGGTTCGGAGGAGAGAACAATTACCTTACAGATGCGTGACAACACTCTATCTTTTCAAGGAATGCCATTTCTCCTATATTTTGTTTTACCAAACGTTTATTTCCATGTCACGACTGTATATGACATTCTCCGCCACTGCGGTGTAGAACTTGGCAAAATAGATTTCCTTGGTAAGCCTTAAATTGATTCACATAATCCATAAACAAAACTCCTGACTACTTTTTGTAGAGATTTGCGAAATGCGATTAAACGTGAGTGTATATATATTTAGTTAAATGGCATGGCACTGCTCTCTCTGCACTTGGTAGGGAGAGCAATTTTTTTCAATAGCTCTTTGGTTAGAAAAATTTAGTAATAAGTCAGATATTACCTCTTCCGTAAGGAGAATACTAAAGAAGCTTGAGGGTAAGGTAGCCTAAGTGACAGGGAGTTGTTAGAAAATTGGTAAAGCGATTATATCACTTTTTGCAATCTACCTAAAGACTTAAATTAAGGAGATTGAACTTGGCTGACAACAAAAAAGTTTGGTTGATCACGGGTAGTTCGACTGGATTCGGGCGATCGCTCACTGAGGCAGTACTTAAGCATGGCGATCGCGTCGTCGCCACTGCCCGCAAACCCGAACAACTTAGTGACCTCGTTGATCAGTATCCAGAAACCGCAAAAGCTGTTCGCCTTGATGTCACTAATTCTCAGGAAGTGCGGGAGGCGGTGAATTCGGCTCTGGAAGCTTTTGGTAGTATCGACGTACTAGTCAACAACGCAGGCTATGGCACGGTGGGTGCGTTGGAAGAGGTTAGTGAGGAGGCGATTCAACGCCAATATGCGACCAACGTGTTTGGGGCGCTGAACACGATCCGGGCGGTACTCCCCTCGATGCGGCAGCGACGCAGCGGTCACATTCTTAACCTCTCGTCAGTGGGTGGTTTCGTCAGCTTTGCCGGCAGCGGAATTTATTGTAGCACGAAGTTTGCGCTAGAAGGACTGTCTGAGGCACTATCCAAAGAAGTTGCTCCCTTGGGAATCAAGGTAACAATTATTGAGCCTGGAGCATTCCGTACTGATTTCAATGGGCGATCGCTTGTAACACCAGAGCATCTGATTGATGACTACGCTTCCACCAGTGGTAAGTTTCTCAAGTCGTTCCAAGAGAACGATGGTAAGCAACCAGGCGATCCAGATAAAGCAGCCCAAGCGATGATTAAGGCGGTTGAAAGCGATAATCCACCGTTAAGACTTGCTCTTGGTGCAGATGCTGTGCAGATGATCGAGGAAAAACTGGAGTTTGTTAAAGCCGAACTGGAAGCTTGGAAACAGGTGGGTATTAACACTGCATTTGAGGGTGTAGAGGTTGGCGCAATTGGTGGTTGATTGACATCTGCCACACCTTCAAGATGGGGGATTATAGCGATTCTCGTTTGGATGCATGCAATACACGGCTTTGGGCAAAGGCTTTGCCTTTGCCCCTAAGAAGTGCCTGTATTCCACCCAATTGAGAAGCGCCCTTATAAGACTGAAACTTGCAGTGAAAATCTTTTTTTCGGTCGCGATTCGTTGGAAGACCTAGCTATATTTCTAGTTGTTCTCGCCGCCATCAAGTATTAACTTGTATAGAGACATGCTTAGAACATAGTGTAAGTTACAGATCGGGTGAGGAATTATTCGGTCATAAAGCTAAGCGACGGTCAATCAAGTACTGAGGAGAATACCTATGAAAGCTGCACGGCTTTACGAAGTCGGAACGGCGCTTAAAGTTGAAGAACTTGCCGAACCTGAACTGAAACCAGGCGGTGTGATTGTCAGGGTACTTGCCTCCCATGTCCCCAACTTCATGAGTGGTGTTGTGTCGGGCAAGTTGGACTATTATGTAATGCCGCTGCCCTTCATTCCTGGTCCAGGGGCGATCGCTGTGGTGGAAGCAGTTGCCGATGACGTGTTCGGATTCAAGTTGGGGCAGAAGGTGTTTTGCGACATTAATATCATGATCCAGGAGTTGACAGTCAGGGGTGCGTTTATGTATCCGCGTCACGTGC
>CAZZYE010000168.1:0-6234 GCA_964658145.1 uncultured Stigonema sp. | reverse complement strand
ATCATGATCCAGGAGTTGACAGTCAGGGGTGCGTTTATGTATCCGCGTCACGTGCCAAACGATTTGTTGCGCATGATTGCTGCTGGGACTCTTAATTTAAATGCTATTAAAACGCACGTCTTCCCGCTAGACAGTGTAAATGAGGCAGTCTCCAAAGCTGCAACGCTCAGGGGTCTTGAGTATTCCATAGTTGTTCCCAACTCTAACAGTTTTTAACCAAGGAGAATTTCATGAAACTTGAAGGTAAAGTCGCGCTAGTAACAGGTAGTAGTCAAGGTCTTGGACAAGCGATCGCCATCCGGCTTGCCGAAGAAGGTGCAGATATCATCATCGACTACCGCTCTCACTCAGAAGGGGCGGAGGAAACCAAAGCGAAAGTCGAAGCCGCCGGACGCAAAGGCTTAGTTGTTAAAGCAGATTTGGGTGTAGTCAGCGATATCAACCGGATGATTGCCGATGGTATCCAACACTTCGGCAAGCTAGATATCCTGGTAAACAATGCAGGTCTAGAAAAGAACGCCGATTTCTGGGATATAACAGAAGCGGATTATGACAACGTGCTGAACGTCAACCTCAAAGGCGTATTTTTCGCCACACAAGCGATTGTCAAGCACTTCAGGGAAACTCAACGCCAAGGAAAAATTATCAACATTAGCTCAGTGCATGAAGAATTACCTTTCCCGCACTTTACCACTTACTGTGCAAGTAAAGGTGGTGTGAAAATGATGATGCGGAACTTGGCAATAGAACTTGGACCATTGGGAATCACGATCAACAACGTCGCACCGGGAGCTATTAACACACCAATTAACAAAAGTTTGATAGAAGACAAAGCAAAGCTAAACGCGGTTCTGCAAAATATCCCCCTTGGACGACTAGGGGAACCAAGTGATATTGCTTCTATGGTCGCCTTCTTAGCTTCACCCGACGCTAACTACATCACTGGCGCTACCTTCTTTGTCGATGGTGGACTGCTATGGAACTACCATGAGCAGTAGTTTGCATTTGCTAATTGCTAATTGCTAATTGTTAGCATTAGCCATTACCAGCCCTAAGTATAAACTCGTGTAACTTACCTTATTAGGATATAATAGCATGAAAGCTGCAGTTTTACCCAATTATCACCAACCTCTGGAAATACGTGATGTACCTGTGCCGGAAATTGGTTCCTTGGATGTGCTGATTAAAGTCCATGCTTGCGGCGTTTGCGGTTCGGATGTGCATTTGGTTAACGAGGAATTTAAGGGAATGTCAACAGTGCCGGTGATTCCTGGTCACGAAGTTGCCGGAGTCATTGAACAAGTTGGCGAACAAGTCAACTATCTCAAAAAGGGCGATCGCGTTGGCATTCCTTGGGCACAGCACACCTGTGGTCATTGTCGTTACTGCATACGCGGTGAATCAACTTTATGTCCAGAGCAACTAGTGACCGGTGTTAGCCTCAATGGGGGATACGCAGAGTATACCAAAGCCCCCGCCCGTGACGTAACTATCATCCCCGATGAAATTTCCTTTGAAGATGCAGCACCCCTGTTTTGTGCAGGAGTTACTGTTTACACCCCCTTCAATTACGTCGGCTTCAAAGCGGGACAAACTGTTGCCGTGATGGGTGTAGGAGGACTAGGACATTTGGCGCTGCAGTTTGCCCATGCTTTAGGAGCACGTACAATTGCAGTCAGCAGAGGCGAAGATAAACTCCAACTGGCTAAAGAAAAACTGGGAGCAGATGAAGCAGTTGACTCCAGTACTGACGAATGGGTGCAAAAGGTACAGCAGATGGGTGGTGCTGATGTCATTCTCTCAACTGCCAATTCATCCAAGCTGATGGGACAGGCGATCCACGCCCTTGCTCCAGAAGGAACTTTAGTATTGCTAGCTGTGGATAACAAAGAAATCCTCTTTCCGCCGCCAATGGATTTGATCGGTGCCCGTCGCCGGGTCATGGGCAGTCCGAGTGGCTCCATAAAAGATATGCGCGAGACATTAGAAGTCGCTGCCAAACACGGCGTTCGCCCGATGATTGAAACTCATCCTCTAGAAAATGCCCAGCAGGCTCTTGAGCGTGTACGCGATGGCAAGCCGCGTTTTCGAGCAGTGCTGAGTATGAATTAAAAAACCTAACCCCCTAACCCCCTTCCCTAAAAGGGAAGGGGGAGTGGTTGGGTGGGCATTGCTAGCCCTTTCAAGGTGACCTGTGAAATCTTTGTTCTGACGAGAAAATTTCTGCTTTTATCTCTGTGTTCTCTGCGCCTCTGTGGTTAAATAAATTACTTTAAAACCGCAGAGGCACAGAGGACTCAGAGTAAAGAGATTAAAGAGGAATTTCTCTACAAAATTTTTACCCACCTTAGAGAAAATGTTGTAGAGAAAAATTATGAAACTATTATTGGGAAAAATCGCCATCGTCACTGGTGCCTCAGGTGGCATTAATGCGTACACGAGAGCAAAATCATGACTCAAGAAGAAGCAAGATTGCAGCAAGACCACGATCGCACCGCCTATTGGAAACGCTGGGGACCCTACCTCAGCGAACGGCAATGGGGCACCGTCCGTGAAGACTATAGTCCTAATGGGAGTGCTTGGGACTACTTCCCCCACGACCACGCCCGGTCCCGCGCTTACCGTTGGGGTGAAGATGGGATCGCTGGAATTTGTGATAACCATCAAAGATTATGTTTTGCCATTGCGCTTTGGAATGGTCAAGACCCAATTCTCAAAGAAAGGATTTTTGGCTTAACGGGAAATGAAGGCAATCACGGGGAAGATGTTAAAGAATACTATTTCTATCTCGACAACACCCCGACGCACTCTTACATGAAGTGTGTCTACAAATATCCCCAAGCTGCTTTTCCCTACACTCAACTTGTGGAAGAAAATCGCATTAGAGGTCGCCAAAAGCCAGAGTTTGAATTGCTGGATACAGGTGTGTTTGCTGACGATCGCTACTTTGATGTGTTCATTGAGTACGCCAAAAATACACCGTCCGATATTTTGATTCAATTCAGCGTTGTGAATCGGGGACCGGAAGAAAAAACCCTACATTTGTTACCAACACTGTGGTTTCGCAATACTTGGTCTTGGTTTACCGATCAAGAAAAGCCGAGTGTCAAGATATTGAAATCCGATCAACACTTAAGTGTGATCGAAGCAAAAGAATCAAGCCTGGGCAACAGATGGCTATACTGCAACGAGGCGACGGAACTGCTGTTTACAGAAAATGAGACGAATTTTGAAAGATTAGATGGAGTTGCTAATGCTTCTCCTTACGTCAAAGATGGGATTAACAATTATATAATACATGGTCAAAAGGATGCAGTTAATCCTAATCAAATTGGAACGAAGGTTGCAGCCCATCATGTGTTGACCATCGCTGCAGGCGAAACCAAAACTGTGCGGTTGCGACTTTGTGATCGTCCAGATCTGGCAGAACCATTTGGGGCTAATTTTGAGCGGGTCCTAGGCGATCGCATCAAAGAAGCCGATGAATTCTATCACCGCATTTGTCCCTATCCTATATCTGAAGACCAACGCAGTGTACAGCGACAGGCATTTGCGGGGATGTTGTGGAGCAAACAATTTTACTACTATGTGGTGGAAGATTGGCTCAAAGGCGATCCGGTAGGTCCAAAGCCACCAGAGTCTCGCCAAGATGGCAGAAACTCTGATTGGGTACATGTATTTAACGATGACGTTCTCTCGATGCCCGATACATGGGAATATCCCTGGTTTGCTGCTTGGGATTTGGCGTTTCATGTGATACCGCTTGCCATAATTGATCCTGACTTTGCTAAGCGGCAATTGATCCGCTTAACGCGAGAATGGTATATGCACCCCAACGGTCAACTTCCGGCATACGAATGGGCGTTTGGTGATGTCAACCCACCGGTTCATGCTTGGGCAGCTTGGCGTGTCTACAATATAGAGCAAAAGATCTACGGACGTGCCGATCGGGAATTTCTGGAGCGCGTGTTTCAAAAGTTACTCTTTAACTTTACGTGGTGGGTGAACCGCAAAGATATTGAGGGCAACAATATCTTTCAGGGTGGCTTTCTCGGTTTAGATAATATTGGAGTGTTCGATCGCAGTGCGCAACTGCCCACAGGTGGCACTTTGGAACAGGCAGACGGTACCAGTTGGATGGGGATGTACTGCATAGATATGCTGACGATCGCCTTAGAACTGGCTGCTGACGATCCCGCTTATGAAGACATCGCCAGCAAATTCTTTGAGCATTTTCTCCGCATTTCTAGTGCGATGGAAGGCATTGGCAAGGATGACATTGCCCTATGGGATGAAACCGATGGCTTTTACTACGATGTGCTAAAATTACCTGATGGTCGTTATGACCCGATGAAAGTGCGATCGTTGGTAGGGCTGGCGCCGCTGTTTGCAGTGGGAACGCTGGAACCAAAAATATTAGAGAAACTGCCGGACTTCAGGCGGCGGACAGAATGGTTTATCTTGAATCGACCTGACCTAACATCAGGAATAGCCTGTATGCAAAGTTTGGGGGTAGGCGATCGGCGATTGCTGGCAATTACCAACTCAGACAAGTTGCGCCGCATTCTACATAAGATGTTAGATGAAGCTGAATTCTTGAGTCCCTATGGTATCCGTTCTGTTTCTAAATTTCACTCAGAACATCCCTATGTTCTGACGGCAAACGGTCAAGAGTACCGAGTGGATTACGAACCTGCTGAATCCACCACTGGCTTGTTTGGTGGTAACTCTAACTGGCGTGGTCCCGTTTGGTTTCCAATGAATTATTTAATTATTGAATCCCTCCAGAGGTTTCATCACTACATGGGTGACGATTTCAAAGTGGAATGTCCCACTGGTTCTGGTAAACAGATGACCCTGCTGGAAGTAGCAATTGAATTGTCTAATAGGCTAGGTGGAATTTTTCTTAGAAACTCCTCTGGACACAGACCAGTGTATGGTGGTATGGAGGTGTTTCAAACAAATCCCCATTGGCGTGACTTCATTCTTTTCCATGAATATTTTCATGGAGACAACGGTGCAGGTCTAGGTGCTAGTCATCAAACTGGTTGGACGGGTTTGGTAGCAGAAATGATCCAGCGATGCGGCGAACATAGCAGAAGTTAAAGAGAGCTAATTGTAGGGTGCGTTAACGAAGTGTAACGCACCACGTCGCAAAATGTAAGTATCTTAGCTCAACGTCTTAATAATCAACTTTCTCAAACGTTCCAGAAATATTCACGCCAGAGTCTGTTGCAGTGTAGAGAATTTTTCTCCCACCATTAACAATAACACCAAAGTTCGTAGATTTTGTACCATTACCTGTATCAAAGGTTATAGTAACAGATTTCTGTTTAAATGCTCATCTACCCCCGTTAAGTAAAGTCAAGAAGTTACCAATATGAGAAGCAATTTGCTGGTTTTGGCAGTTGGAGCTTTATTCATTAACTTTGGAGTTAGTGTATCTAAAGGGGTTTCAGCCCCGTTGCCTGTAGAAGGCACGAACGGTGTAGTTACCACTTCGCAAAAATATGTTTCCGTTGTTGGGTTGCGGATTTTGAAAGATGGTGGTAATGCTGTAGACGCAGCAGTTGCTGTTGGATATGCATTCTTCTGTGGTTGACCCCTGCTGTGGCAATATTGGTGGCGGTGGATTTATGACGATCCATTTAGCTAACGGCACGACCCCATACCAAGTGGGCGATCGTTTGGTACAGAAAAACTTGGCTAAGACTCTAAAGCTGATTGCTCTGACGGGACCGCAGGCTTTCTACGTGATTGCTGGTAATACAGGTTTCTTCCTGAACGATGAGATGGACGACTTTACGTCGAAGCCTGGAACACCTAACCGGTTTGGCTTAGTGCGCCCGCCTCAATCTCAAACACCCCCCGTGAGGCTTCTTTGTTCCCACTCACTGTCACCAAATCCCCACCCGTCAACGGGTCACGTGGGGCAATAATGTCCAAGTTGTGGGTGATATCTAGTCCTCCCCGGAAGGATATCGTCTGTTGATTAGAAAACAACGATCGCTCAAACACAATCAAGTCTTCACCCGCATCAGTATTCGCCTGATTGATCGCAATGCGACTGTCTTCAAAGGTAAGCGAAAGCGAGTGTATGATGGTTGATAAAGTGCAATCGCCGATCTTGTCGGGTGCGTATAGCCAACTGCATCCGAGATGTCTATTACAAATAGACAAAAAAATATTCACCAGATTTCCGCCAAATCCAAAACAAAACCTGGTAAAACATCC
>CAZZYE010000167.1:0-10880 GCA_964658145.1 uncultured Stigonema sp. | reverse complement strand
GGGGGCTTGTTCCCCCCTTTTTAAGGGGGGTTAGGGGGGATCTTCCAAGGATGAACATGGTTAACCGAACCGTATTGCAATATAACCGTAGGGGCGCGGTTTCCGCGCCCTTACAATGCGATCAATTCAATTTAAAACCGCTGTAAGTAAGAGCATGGTGCAAGATTTGCGTTGATCCCATATGGAATCTAAAATATAAAATATGTATAAATTAATCACAAAAAAAAGTGGATTTACGTAGGCACTGACATTGACATCTGTTGTTACGGCGATCACTATTATAATGGGAATAAAGAATCACTGACATCAGCAGTATAGGAACGCATTCTTGGGGCTGCTGCCTCTTTTAATTTATCAGAGGCAGAGCCTGTGGGTAAGGCATTCCCAGGCACTAGCGGATGTACTCCTCCTGATAATCAGCTTCATCAGCGATTTGTTGATAACTTAGCCCTTGCCAACTCTGACGGAACACCAACTTTTGTATATCGTTTAAACGAGCAGGCTGGATAATCACATCCAAAATCACACACGCTTGTTCAACATTCATCTCTGTTTTGGGAAATATGTTAATATGTTGTTTGAGAGGTTGAGGCGGAAAAGGTTTACTGGCGGTGCTAAGCTTTTATTACGTCACCAATGTGATCAGCTACTAAGTGCATCATATCAGAAAAGCGATCGCATTTTCTTAATTTTTCTGACTGACAAGACCATCTCCCAAAATTAGTGTTTTTTATATGCCACTTAGATGTATTTGACAAGTTGGCGGGATAACTGTCTGCTCTTAAACTAAGGAGTTCATAAGTGTGCCATTTGAATTAGTCCCAAGAACTTCGCTACATTACTACTTGGTTAACTTTGATGCCTTGGGTAACGAACGAGACGAGGCGGATGGAACGTTAATGAGTCAGACACTCATTAACGTGTTGGCAAACGAACCAATCACTGATGTATTCGTCATCAGCCACGGTTGGCTAGGAGATATCCCAGCAGCGCGGAATCAGTACAACAAATGGATTACGGTAATGGCAGCAAATACGGCTGACATTGAGAAGATGAAACAAGTGCGACCAAACTTCAAATCCTTACTCATTGGGCTACACTGGCCGAGTTTGCCTTGGGGTAATGAAACTATAGAGGCTGAAACACAGGAAGCCGTTGTTGAGTCCATCGTCTCGGAATATGCTGAGCGAATTGCCGATACCAAACCCGCACGGAATGCTTTACGGACTATTGTCACAGAGGCGCGAGAAGATGTGGAACCAGACCAACTATCGGCTAAGACGGTTGAAGCTTACAAAGTTTTAAATCAGGAAGCAGCGCTTGGTAGTGAGGGCGAAGCTGCAGCACCTGGTAATGACCGTGAACCTTTTGATCCTCAAACGATCTACGAAGAAACTGCTGAGATTGATGAGGACTCTGTTTCATTTGGAGGGTCGGGTGATTTGATTCTCAGCCGTATATTTTCGCCACTGAGATCGCTGTCTTACTGGAAGATGAAAGCACGGGCACGTCAATTTGGCGAAGGTGGAGGCTTTCAGATCTTGAGCCAACTCCAGCAGGCGGCAGATGAACAGACCCGATTTCATCTGATTGGTCACAGCTTTGGGTGTATTGTTGTTTCAGCAATCCTAGCTGGTCCAAATGGGAAGGGCGTGTTACTTCGTCCGGTTAACTCTCTATCGTTGATTCAAGGGGCGCTATCTCTCTGGTCATACTGTGCAGACATTCCATTAGCCAGAGGTAAGCCGGGTTACTTCCATCCGTTTATTGCCGATGGCAAAGTTGCAGGTCCGATCATCACAACTCAGTCAGAGCATGATAGTGCGGTTGGCACTCTCTATCCCCTAGCTAGTGGAATCGCTTTGAGCGACCTGAATTTTGCTGACCTCCCTCGGTATGGGGGAATTGGAACGTTCGGTATTCAGGGTGATGGCTTGGATCGCTTGAAAATCAGTAATATTAAAATGTTGCCTTGCGATCAGGCGTATCACTTTGAACCGGGTAATATTTATAACTTAGAGGCAAGCCAGTATATTTGCCAAATTCCTCCAGATGCAGGTTTGGGAGGGGCGCATAGTTCTATAGATGAACCTGAAGTAGCTCATGCTGTGTGGAGTGCGGCGATCGGAGTTTAGTTTTGTCAGTTTATTAATCTGGGTAAGCCACAAAAGGGAGATGCAAATATGACGGATAAAGGGGTTGCCTTTTTAGTTGGAATTGACGACTATGATGATCCAAGTTTGACCCCATTCGCAGAAGAAGAAGCGACAAAAGATGTTAATGCACTCAAAAGAATCCTAGATGATAACAAGGAGTATAGTAAGTATAAACTTTATGATGATAACAGAAAACTAACTGGACGTGTTACTCTGGATACACTTAATAGCGAATTACAGAATTTATTTAATAATGCTAAGCATAAAGATATTTTAATTTATTTTTCAGGACATGGATATCAAATTAAAAAGAATGAAAGTGAGACAGGATACTTAGCCACATCAAACTGTAAACTCTTTTGCGATGACAAGCATATTGTCGGGGAAAATAAAGGCCTTTCCTTTAAGAAGCTTGGTGATATGATTGTTAAGGCCTCACCGGGGAGTATCATATTATTGTTAGATGCTTGTCATAGTGGCCATGCCATCGAGAAAAATATCTTTAGCAAAACTTTGGAGTCTCAGCTAAATTCAGGAATAGAAAACTATTGCATTATTGCTTCTTCCTTAAGTGGTCAAAATTCATATTTTAAAGAAGGTAAATCATTATTCACTCAATATTTGATAGAGAAATTAGAAATTAAAAATGGCGGTAAAATTTACGAATCAGATTTATTCAATTACATTAATGAAAAACTGAATAATGAGCGACATTACCAAAACTGCATCCGGTTTATAAGAGGAGAAAAAAGCTTGGTTCTGATGAATTATCCAGGTTCGGAACCATCAAAGATTGAGCCTATCTTAGGTGAAGACGATGAGCCGATTTGTCCTTATAAAGGATTTAATTTTTTTAATGATAATGAAACAGATGCAAATTTTTTCTTTGGTCGTGAAAAAGATATTCGGAAAATTGGCAATAAGTTGAATGATAATTCGTTCATTCTCGTAATAGGAGCCTCTGGTAGTGGTAAGTCTTCTGTTGTCAGAGCGGGCTTGATACAAAAGCAATTGAGGCAAGAAGAGAAGGACAATTGGATTATCCTTCCTATCATCGAGCCAGGAAATAAACCTCTACAACGGCTGAATGACGCTTGCTATGAATTACAAAAAAACTTTCAGAAAACCGACCGAATTTACAATCTAATCGACGATTTCAAACAGACTCAATTGCCCATAATTGAGGATTTCAAGACTATTCTTGAAGAATTACAAAAATCCCAAAAGAATCAAAAAACGTATTTGCTCGTAATCGACCAGTTTGAAGAGGTTTTTACCCTAAATGTTTCTAAAGATGAAGTTCAAAAACGAGATTGTTTTCTAGAACTTGTCACCAGTGTTTCTAAATATAAAGATAGCCCCTTAAAAGTTGTAGTGACCATGCGGGATGATTTTTTTCCCAACTGTCTAAATCATACTACTCTAAATAACCTGAATATCAGCGACTTTATTCATATCACTCCCTTGGTTGGTCAAGGGTTGAGGGATGCTATTGAAAAACCGGCGGCACGGCAAGGGTATCCAATTGAACAAGCATTGTTAGATCATCTGGAGCGAGATGTAATAAACGAGCCAGGATCTCTGCCCTTGCTAGAGTTCACTCTACAGCAATTATGGCAGGAGAAAGATAAAGCAGAACATCTTATTCCATTAAGTGCCTACAGCCACCAGGATGATAAAGCTTTAGCAATAGGTGAGACGAAGAAAATCAGTGGACTGAAAAAGTTCGTTAATATACATGCGGACAAGGTTTATGAATACTCAGATTTTGATCAAGAAAAGCCAGAATCTAAACGCCCTAACAAAGAGCGAGAGTGGATTCGATTGGTTTTCTTGCGACTAGTGCGAACTGGTAGAGAGAACACCGATACTCGTGAGCGTCGGCCTCTTTCTCATCTCCTAAAAATCGTTAGTGATCAGGGAGATGACTGCAATGAGCTGCAACAAGTGATCGAGAGCTTGATTAGAGGGAGGTTATTGGTTTCTAACCAAAGTAACAATGATCAGCGCGAAATTGACCTAGCACATGAAGCATTAATTGACGGTTGGCAGCAATTTGTTAAGTGGCGAGATCAAGCCCGCGAGTTCCGGCGGTTAGCACAACGGTTAGAAGATGCACGTCAAGAGTGGCAAAAGGCATCGGAAGAACAGAAAAAAGGTAATTTAATGCAGGGGGCGCTGTTAGCGCAAGTGCGAGAGGAACTAGAGAAAATCAAACCTTTTTTAGCAGACCAAGAAGACTCAGTAAAGTTTTATGAACTGAGCGATGCCAACGACAAAGAAGAAAAGGAAAAACTCAAACAGCTTTTGGCAGAAAAAATAGAGGCTCTGACAGAAGCAAAACTCCGAGAGTCAGCAGCAAGGGTACAGAATTTAATTCCTACTCAACCCTTGGATGCTTTATTGCTGGCAATTGAAACAGTAAAAACCAATTTAAACCGGATATCTGAAAAAAACCAGATATCTGAAAAAGAGTTGATCCCTGTCAAAACTTTAGCAAAGCACCCAGGCTCAATTCTGGGTGTTGTGCAGGCTAGTCTCAGTGAATCTGTGGCAAGAGCGATCGTCCCAAATGTCTGTGAAGGGCATCAGGAAGCTGTCAAATCTGTTGCTTTTAGTTCTGAGGGGGAAATGATTGTTAGTAGCACTCAGAAGATGGCTTACTTTTGGGACAGCAGTGGCAAAACTCTGCTTAAAGAATTGCCATTGTGTAAAGATAAGAGTTACGACGTCAATTCCATTGCTTTTAGTTCAAAATCACGAAAAATTGTCGGCGGATGTTCTGACAACATAGTGCGGGTGTGGAGTTTTGAGGGCGAACTGCTTTATACCCTCCAAGAACATCAGAAAGCTGTCAAATCTGTTGCGTTTAGTCCAGACGGAAAAACTATTGTCAGTGGTAGTGAAGACAAAACTATTCGCCTATGGAACATCAATGGTCAACCTATCGAATCTAGACTTTTGGGTGAACATAAAGGTCGTGTCAATGCTGTTGCGTTTAGTCCTAATGGGCAAATGATTGTCAGTGGTAGTAAAGACAAAACTATTCGCTTATGGAACATCAGTGGTCAACCTATCGAATCTAGACTTTTGGGTAAACATAAGGATAGTGTCACTGCTGTTGCGTTTAGTCCTAATGGGCAGATGATTGTTAGTGGTAGTGAAGACAAAACTATTCGCCTATGGGATATCGAAGGTGGACTTGTAAAACAATTACACGGGCACGATCATTGGATCCATTCTGTTGCGTTTAGTCCTAATGGGCAAATGATTGTTAGCGGTAGTGAAGATACAACAGTTCGTCTATGGGATATCGAAGGTAGACCTGTTGGACATCCATTACGCGGACATAGTGATCGTGTCAATGCTGTTGCGTTTAGTCCTGATGGGCAAATGATTGTTAGCGGCAGCTATGACAAAAAGATGATTCTGTGGGCAATTATCAATCACAACCCAATTTTTGAACCATTATCCGACCATCAGGATAGTGTCAATGCTGTTGCGTTTAGTCCTGATGGGCAAAAGATTGTTAGCGGCAGTTCTGACAAAACGCTTCGCTTATGGAACAGTAACACTGGTAAGTCTATTATACAACCATTACATGGGCATGATCAAAGTGTCAATGCTGTTGCGTTTAGTCCTGATGGGCAAAAGATTGTTAGCGGTAGTTCTGACAAAACGCTTCGCTTATGGAACAGTAACACTGGTGAGTCTATTAGACAACCATTAGGTGGACATGAGGATAGTGTCAATGCTGTAGCGTTTAGTCCTAATGGGCAAATGATTGTTAGTGGTAGCTCTGATTCCACAATACGTTTATGGAAAATTCAGGGTGAGTGCATTGATAAGAAAAGTCTTGGCTCTAAATGCCAAATTTTTTCTGTTGCGTTTAGTCCCAATGGGGAAATGATTGCCACTGGTAGTTCTGATGGTATTTCTGGTGGAGAGTTATGTTTATGGAATATTAATAACAATTGCATTACACCACTCTGGCGTCAGTGGCGAAAGACATCTATTCAATGTGTTGCATTTAGTCCCAATGGAGAAATAATTGCTACTGGTAGTTCTGATGGAAAGTTACGTTTGTGGAATATTAAGGGTGATTATTTTGAAGACACAAAGCCGTGGGATGCTCATCCTAAAGATAATAATGATGGTGTTAGATGCGTTGCATTTAGCCCAGACGGGCAGATGATTGTTACCGGAGGTGAAGACAAGGTGATACGGCTATGGGGTATCAAGGGTAGCCCTATTGGTCAAGCGTGGAGTCAGCATAAGGATATCGTTATTTCCGTCGCTTTTAGCCCCAATGGAGAACGGATGGCCACCGGTAGTGTTGACAAAAAAATATATTTATGGAGAGGTGGCTGGCGAGAGTGGTTAGAAATTTGTTGTAAAAGATTAGCCCCTATAATTTTAAAACAACCGCTCAACGACATGAATGAATCTTGCGAAATTTGCGTTAGGTATGAGTTTTGGAGCAGCACAGATTTTGCCGCGATTTTGAAAGACCAAGGAGACTCCTTAGCAAAAGATAAACAAAAAAATGAGGCTCAAGAGAAATTCAAAAAAGCAAAAGAATATGACCACGAATTAGATTTTGAGCCAGAAGCTAAAGCAGAACAGCAGGCAGCACTTAGTCTGATGAGACAAATACCATTCCTTGCACAAAACGGTCAAATCAAGGATGCGATTCAAGCCTGTAAACTAATTGACGACACTTTAGATCCATCTACAATTCCTGCATACGCATACGGTAATCTATGCTGGTTTGGTAGCCTACAAGGATATCAAGATGACTCTATTGTAATAACTGCTTGTGAAAAAGCTGTTAAATTTGAAGAGTCTGTTAAATTGAAACCTTATTGGCGAAGGACTCAAGGAGTTGCGAAAGCATTGAGGTTAAAGAAAACACTAACACTAGACGAGACAAACAGCAATCTTCTTCGAGAAGCAATTGAAGATCTTTATGCATACATCAATGATAAAAATATCCATGACAATGATAAAAAGCAACAATGCCAAAGATGGATTGATGCTCTTGAGGAGAAGAAAAATCCGTTTACTGATGAGGAAGAAATTAAGAAGTTACTTATCTATACTTACAAGGAACTCCTAGGAACGGTTACAAATGAGGAGGAATAATCACTTTATCAATTTCATAAATAACCCCATTGCTAAGCGGGGTTGGGGTCTTGAACTCCGTGGCTTTTGCGTTATTATTTACTTTTATAGAACCACTGTAAACTTTAATATCAACTTGATCACCTTCAAGAAGTGTGTCAAACTTTCCTGATTTAAGTTTTTGTGAATCAATTGAACCCTTTAGAATATGGTACTGTAAAATCCTCTTCCAAATCTCCTTGTCATTAGGATTGTACGAGGACGATGTGAATGCACTATCAGTGGGCGCAAATATAGTATATGAACCTTGACGAGAATTTAGCGTTTCCATAAGTTCAGTTTCTTCCAAATGCTTGACTAAAATGTTGAAAGGCTTATTATTTGCTTTGACAACATCTGCAATTGTGGGTGAGGGAGCTAATTGCGTCGTAACCAACAGCGGAGGGTTGAGCGATAGAACTGGGTAATACCCTGCAAAAACTGAGATTGAGAGACTGACTAGAAAACAAACTAGGAAACTTACGGCGTTAAATCTTTTACCAAAGAGCATTATTTTTTGAATGTGCATGGAGATCATGAATTTCCCGGATAGTTAACAAAAAGAATTCAGGAGCCAAGATTTAGTGGGGTATCCTATGCGACTGGCGGATGAATAAAGGGGTTTAAATCCCCATCTCATTGATTCTGAGTTCTGAAATTCTGACTCCTTCTTTAATTGGGATTGAAACGGTAGCCTAATACACAAAAATTTTTAACATCGATGGCTGAAACACTCACTAGTTACAAGCAATAACCTGTATGTCCTGAAACTGAGTTGGTGTTCCTCGCAATACAATATTGCCATCACAGTCCCTGATCAAAATGCCTACTTTTTCCGAATGTCTACTATTACTGTAATAGTCAATTTCCTCAGGTAGAATAAGTTGAGCTTGTACTATCCGAGAAGTAGTCCCTATTAGGATAACTAATAACAATCCTATTATGAAAAGTGAGAACATTGAAAAGACAAAGAATTTGTTACGCATTTTAAACATACCTCTAAGTAAGTGGGCGCGAAAAAACCAATTTCAGTAGACCGAAAACTTTTCCAGAAGCTTTATCAGTCCTTCATTTTCCCTTGACGTACCATCCGCTGACATCAGCTTATAATCTACTTTTCAACGACTTCTGTTCTGGATGGACTTAAAAGCGATCGCTTGTGTTCATGATGGAAAGCCCCAATAAAGTCGCCTGAAACCCTGATTATTTCGTTAATTTTCCAAACTTTTCGGTCTACTGAATTTAGCTCTTATTTCAGATCCACTATTGAAGGCTAACTTTTCGGAAAAAACTTCCTCATTGTCTCATCGTTAAATGGGATAACTTAATAAAATTGCCTATGATGGTTGTAAATCAACAACTAAGTAGGTTGGCGTAAATATTTATGGTTGGGAAAAGGCAAGAAGCAATCATTCTACACGAGAAAGGGTTTGAGCCTTATTTACATTTATTTACATAGTTAGGTTTAATTGTGCCTAATTACATCATTTACAGCAATTTTCAGGTAATCAGACCACAGTGGTAGGGGCGAACGGCCGTTCGCCCCTACAAACGGTGTGGTTCATTTAGGTGAAAATTGCTGTAAGATTGACTTATACCAACATTTATGTAAAGCTAACGACTCTCATTTCTAGCTGCATTATTTTACCATTCTGTCAATGCATAAGTCCTGTATTCAATGAATGACTATATGTTTGAAAACGGTATCAACGGCGCAACTGGAGATTACCTCTTCCCTCAACTCCCTCCTAAAGAAATCGCTGCCATTGCCAAGAACGTTTCTATAGAAGAGCAGCACCTGGATGACCTGAAAGAGAGGGAAAGAGAGCTACGAGATCAATCGAAAGCACCAGCCGCATGGGTAGATCCGACAGATTTAGCGAATGCCGGGTGGGGAGTCATCTTTGCTGAAATCTATCGTGGATACACCCTTGAAGCCCTCAAATCTGAAGATGGTTTAGGGTCATTACTCAAACATCGTCAGCGGCAAGCATCTCGACAGTTTGACACCTACTATCGAGAATGTGTTTATAAATCTGGTCAATCTAAAAATGATTTCTTGAAGGCATACAAGGTTCCATCCTCTGGTGCCGTTGACCCGGATCGAGGAATGCCCTATTACCTGATGATTGTGGGCGATCCAGAAACCATTGCCTACGAGTTTCAGTACCAACTCGATGTGCAGTATGCCGTTGGGCGTATTTACTTCGATACGCTCGAAGAGTATGCCAACTATGCTAAAAACGTTGTCGAAGCCGAGGAAAGGAAGGTGGAGCGCCCCCGCGAAGTCAGCTTTTGGGGTGTCCGCAATCAGTCTGATCTGGCGACGAAACTAAGCTCAGAGAAATTGATCAAACCCCTGTCGGAATGGCTTAGTTCAGGCAAAGCACCTGGCTGGGAATTCCCCACGCTGCTTGCTGAGGACGCGACCAAAGAGAACCTGTCTCGCCAGATCAATCAGGGTTCTGCCCCAGCAATTTTGTTTACTGCCAGTCATGGCATCGGTTATGAAAAAGGTAACCCACATCAAAAAGAGTTTCAAGGAGCGCTTGCCTGCCAGGAATGGATGCCATTTTCAAAACTCGACCGTGAGACTCAACTGTTTTCTGCTGCTGATATCAAGGCAGAAGCTAATTTCCATGGACTCATTGCCTTCCATTTTGCCTGCTATAGCTTAGGGACTCCTCGGTTCAACAACTTCAAACAGCGCGATGGTGAAGAGCAACTTACAGAAGCCCCTTTCGTCGCTCGTTTGCCCCAGAAGTTACTGAGCCATGCTAAGGGGGGGGCGCTTGCTGTTATCGGTCATGTTGATCGGGCTTTCGCTAATTCTTTTCAAGTCTCCGGAACTAAACAACTCACTGTTTTCCAGAGCGTCTTGAAATGTTTGATCGATCAGTGTCCTGTGGGTTACGCGATGGAATTCTTTAACCAGCAGTACGCCGAGTTAGCCTCTGACTACACCCTTGGCATCAATAATGGAGACCTTAAGGACAACGAAATTGCAAAGATATGGGAGCGTAGCACGAATGCCAGAAATTATGCCGTTTTTGGCGATCCGGCAGTCAGGATTGCAGTTAGTCCACCATCTGATGATAACACCTCCACTACCAATTCCAGGAATTCCAAGGTCTGGTTTAAGGGATCAAACAAGCCTCCTGAAGTCATTATCCAACAATTGAACGACAAGATTAAGAAACTGGAGCAGCAAGTAGAAGCCCTAAAAGTGGAAAATCAGCAGCTTAGAGAACAGTACGAAGCAAAAGTTGAGCAGTCAAGGGACTAAAACGTTGATTCTTATGTGTGGGCAGTCACGGTCGCTATTGGGATTTTTAACCCATAAGTTGAGCAAAAGTACAATTTTAAAACTATAGCTAAAGTCCGCTTAAGCCGACTTTAGCTATATACTTGGAATAAATTTCTAGTAGTCTCTGTCATAAACTATGAGGGGTTCGTAGTAGTGCTGCTCGATTTCAAGCACTAAAGTGCTTACTACAAACTTTCTCAACCCCACAGAACTAATGACATGAACTACTAGTCGTCTGGCAAGCTAACTTTGAT
>CAZZYE010000166.1:0-10884 GCA_964658145.1 uncultured Stigonema sp. | reverse complement strand
TCAATCTGCAACTTCATTGAAAGACCTGTCTTTAGAAACAGAAAAATTAACTCACCGCTCAACTCAGGGAACTTGAGGGCATTCGTTTCGGCTGTTACGCCCTTTTTATTGAAAACAGCGGACAATCCGGAGGGCGCTGATCAACAGGTTTTTGACGGCATTGTGGCGGGTGTCAACCACGATCGCTTTGACTTTTTGACGGCATTTGGCAAGCAGTTTTTTGGCGTTGACTTGCTCAATCACACTGTGAGCGATGCCACCCTGAACTGGATGCAAAGCATCTGTCAAACGGCTTCTCCCCGCGCGACGGAGCAGTGCGTGTATGCCTTCAGTGCCACCGATTTTCGCCATGACCTGGTCACCATCAAAGTTCCTACGCTCGTCATTCACGGTAGCGAAGACAAAGTAGTACCCAGCGCTGCTGCTGGCGCGCGGATGACCCAGTTCATTCCCCACGCCCAGTTTGTGGAGTACAAAGGAGCGCCTCACGGTCTGTTCGTGCCAGAAAAAGACCGCCTCAACCGCGATTTGCTTGCCTTTGCCAGCGATAGCGCAATCGAGCAGTAGGCAAGCCTTTCCTAAGCAAAAAAGGAGACAGTATTTCATCAAAACACTTCTGTTTAAAGACCAAATTCGATTACGCGACGGGAATAAACGGGAATAACAGTCATGAAAACGATCATTGACATGAACCACCAGATGGTAAAAGTGGCGTCGGACTTTGACAATTTTACCCGGAACCTTGAAGCATCGCTGATCCGCCTGGACCCAGCGACGATGCAAAAAATAGGAACAGAACCGGCAGTCTTTGAAGTGCACTTGAAGCAGATGGGAGGCGAAGAGGACCTGATTCTGTTTGATATGCAAAACCACGGACAGCTCTTGACCCTAGTAGACGCGCCCAAAAAAGCCAAGCAGTATGTGATCGGCAATCCGTTGATTGCCGTACAAATGACGCAGCACGACATCCGAGCAGCACTTTACGCGCCCTTACGCTTGCTAGTATATGAAGCAGCGGATCAGTCAGTTTATGTTGAGTATGATTTGCCCTCGTCGCTGTTCGGGCAGTTCGGCAATGCGGAAGTAACCAAGGTAGCCGAGTCGCTGGATTTGAAATTAGTGAATCTGATTGCCAAGGTTGATCAATGAAGCTTTGGTCAGTGGTATGTCAACATAGAGTCGAAATAGGGGTTTAGTCATCGACCGTTTGAGGTTCAATGAAGTTACTTCTCTATTCTCGCTCGTTGTTTTTTCTACGCCCTTTCCTAAATTGCACTACCTGTGCCTAATTGTGTTGAAGAAAGACAAGTCACTGGCTCGTCATCCAGAGTTGGTCGAATATCAGGCGAATTCTAGCTTGTTTATCCCAAAATTCTTCAGGTCTACTAGGCTTTGTTGCATAAATCAAAAAAAGGTAGACTTGAACTTGAGAAAGCCATTAACTAAGCTCCAACCTGACAAATATCGAGTTTAGCAATCTGGATCATCCGATTGAGCGCTGCACATTTAATGAACAATTCCACCGCTTGATTGTCAAAATCACGCGAACTGGGACTGCCACCCAAAAATGTCTTAAAGCGGAACATCGTTGTCTCCGCTAAAGACCGACAATGCCGTTTTAGAGCTGAAATTCAAGGAAAAAACGCGCCTTTGAGGTCATTTTGCAGATTTTCGGTCATATCTTGTTCCAATCCCATTGAGGCTCGCATAGTCAGGCGCACTCAACAGCCACAAGGACAATTATGAAGGCATTACTCTTTTATAAAGTTGGTGAACCTAAAGATGTACTAATTCTGAAGGATATTCCAGAGCCAACTCCGGGTCCGGATGAAGTTGTCGTCCGTGTACTCCTCGCTCCGATTAATCCATCGGACCTCCACATGATTCGCGGCCACTACGGCTATCAGCCAGAGCTCCCCGCGAGCCCGGGATCTGAAGGAGTTGGGATCGTTGAAGCACTCGGGGCGGGCGTGACAGAGATTTCTGTTGGCACTCGTGTCATCTGCATCGCTTGTTGGAATCTGTGGCGTCAGCTTCTGGTTTGCAAGCCAGAGCAACTGGTGGCAGTGCCCGATGAAATCAGCGATCAGACCGCCGCAGTGTCGTTCACAAATCCGATCACGGCATGGGGATTGACCATCGCAACCCATCAACTCAAAGAGAACGAGTGGCTGCTCCAGACCGCAGCTGCATCCAGTGTAGGGGAGTTTGTCCTGCAGTTGGCAAAGTTGCATGGCTTCAAAACCATTAACGTCATTTGGAAACGGGAGCAGGAAAAGAAGATTCGCGTTCTTTCTGGTGACGTAGTCATCTGTACGGAAGATGAAGACCTTCAAAGCCGCCTTGTCAAGGTAACTGATGGCAAGGGCGTGTCGAAGGCGATCGATTGCGTGGCGGGCGAAGTAGGAGCCGAAATTATTCGCAATTTGGCTCCTGGGGGTACGATGTTGCAATATGGCGCCTTATCCACTCATCGGCAGACAGATCCGCAGAAACTGGTGATGCCGGTGTTTAGCCCTAAGTTGATTTATTCCACCGGGACGATACGCGGCTGGTGGCTTCCGCGCTGGATCGCCTCGCAATCACTCTCTCAAGTCAGGAATACGGTTGCTGAACTTCTCTCCCTTATAGCATCAGGAAGACTCTCCGTCCCAGAGACCGCGAGCTACCCGTTGACGCATTTTGCCGAGGCGTTGCAGGCGACTGAATCAAGCAGTCGAGGAACGAAGCTTCTCATTAACCTCACAGAATGAGACCGGAGTAAGGTGGATGTTCAAGGCTCAGGGCATCGCCGATCCGCAGCCGCGTATTCGGATGCTCGACGGCGAGTCCGGTTCTATTAAGGTCGAAGTTGAACTGGAGACTGTTCTCAAAGGTCTAGTGGAGCGATCAAACTGATGGACACAAAGACAGAAGCATGAATCAATCGATCACAAAGTCGGCTCTGGTAGGCGATCAAACTTAAAGGAGATGTGAATGGAGACTGAATACTACGACGACATTATTATCGGCAGCGGCAAAGCGGGTAAAACACTTGCACCTGCGCTAGTTGCTGACGGACGTAAAACCGCTCTGGTCGAACGCAGCTTAAACATGATTGGTGGCGGGTGCATCAATGTCGCCTGTATTCCCACCAAAACGATGGTGGCAAGTGCCAATGTAGCAAATATAGTCCAAAACAGTGCCGCTTATGGTGTTAGAGCCAATGCACCCATTGTTGATTTAGCAGATGTAATCCGACGTAAACGAAAAGTTGTGCAATCCATGCGTGACGTGAACTTGCATAATCTAGAAACGGCGCTGGGTCACGAACTGATCGTTGGAACAGGACGGTTTGTTGCTCCTAAAATTGTTGAGGTCAGCGTTGGCGATGGAACGACTCGGTTACTCACCGCAGAACGGTTCTTTATCAATACAGGTACGCGCCCGTTGATTCCATCCGTGCCGGGACTCAAAGAAGCTGGGTTTTTGACGAGTGAGTCACTCATGGAGCTAGAACAGTTGCCTGAGCATCTAATTGTGCTCGGCAGTGGCTACATTGGCTTGGAGTTTGCCCAGATGTTTCGGCGGTTTGGTTGTCGCGTTACCGTGATTGGGCAAAGTGGGCAAATCCTGTCGCAACAAGATCCAGATATAGCGATCGCCGTTCAAACACTCTTAGAACGAGACGGCATTGAATTCTTGCTTTATGCGAAGGTGTTGAGAGTCGATCGCGCTGAACATGCAACTAAACTTCATATCCAAGTTGCCGATCAGGAAATGGCACTCCAAGGTTCGCATTTGCTCGTTGCCGTCGGTCGTGCGCCCACCACAGATTGCTTAAATTTAGCTGCTGCTGGTGTGGCGACCGATGCACGCGGATTTATTCTAGTCAACGATCGCCTAGAGACGAATGTGCCAGGAATTTGGGCGTTGGGCGATATCAACGGTGGTCCAGAATATACCCATGTGTCGCTCGACGATTATCGAATTGTCAAAACGAATCTGATTGAGGGTGGCGATCGCAGCACACAAGGTCGTGCGGTGCCCTCCTGCCTGTTTATCGATCCAGAACTGGCTCATGTGGGTCTGACTGAAACCGAAGCGCGACAACAAGGGTATACGATTCGAGTGGCGAAACTGGATGCGTCAGCTATTCCCCGTGCGAAAACCCTGGGTAAAACAGATGGACTGATAAAAGCGATCGTGGATACCGAGACAGATCTGATTCTCGGTTGTTCACTCTTGTGTCATGAAGCGGGTGAGGTTATTTCAACCGTGCAGATGGTGATGCAGGCTCAGATGCCCTACACCATTCTGCGCGATGGCGTGTTGACTCATCCCACGATGACTGAAGGGTTAAATATGCTGTTTTCAAAGTTGTAAGGCAGGGGGTGCGAGTAGCAATAGATACTGTTGGCGAAGTCGAAAAAGGGTAAGAGAAGGTGTCGGTTAACCCATGCGGATTGCCGAAGGGCAGGCTTATACTTTCAATTTTTTTCGGCAGGGTAAGCGCATCTCAAATACTATTGACAAGCAGGTTTAGCTTTGAAAAGCAAGAAGCCCCACACCATACACAACAGTCAGGAATAATCAAGTCTTTTTTGCTGATTGGGTAGTCAACTTCGTTGTCCGGGTGAAGTTGTCGCACTCTCAGTCACATTGGCTTTCAACCAATTCAGGCTCGTCCAGCTAGGTTGGCAATCATGAATGCCAGATGTTCTGGGGTGACGGGTTTAGCGATGTGCATTTGGAAACCTGCCTTGAGAGCCTCTTGGCGCTCCTCGCTCCTGACATAAGCGGTCAGCGCTGCCGCAGGAAT
Organism: uncultured Stigonema sp.; assembly: GCA_964658145.1. GTDB lineage: Bacteria > Cyanobacteriota > Cyanobacteriia > Cyanobacteriales > Nostocaceae > Stigonema. Next base: position 6,083 of record CAZZYE010000166.1, on the reverse strand, counting down.
TTGTCCCCCAATCTCAGCACTAAGCGTCCGTACCTGCCGGATCAGAGCATAGCCGTCCAAGTGTGGCATACCGATGTCAGACAAGAGCACATCATACATCCCCGGGTTGGTCGTGAGTACTGAGAGCGCTTCGTCTGCAGATGCTAGAGCCGTCACTTCGGCTCCATACTGTTTAAGCATCGTCATCAGTAACTCACGCATATCCGCCTCGTCATCCACAACAAGTACGCGCAAGCCCTCAAGTGACGGCATATCATTAACGGGTGGTTCCACCCCGGCCAAATCTGTCATATTTGAATCATTTGGCAGTATGCGATCCTCCAGAGTGGAGTTCAACGGCAGCCTCACGATCATGGTTGTTCCTTGCCCCTCACCTGGACTTAGAGCATGAACTGTGCCACCGTGAAGTTCCACCAAATGACGAACAATCGTCAGTCCCAGCCCAAGACCATTATTGGCGCGAGTTTTGGTGCCGTCAGCTTGACGGAAGCGCTCAAAAACATAAGGGAGAAAGTCAGTAGGGATGCCCTGACCCGTGTCGCTCACTCGAATCTCGGTGAACGTATCAACGCGCGAGAGTGTAACTTCAACGCGTCCCCCAACTGGGGTAAATTTAATAGCATTAGAAAGCAAATTCCAGACGACCTGCTGCAAGCGATCCACATCACCCAGTACCTTTCCAATCGCATCTTTCAGTCGGGATTCAATCTGAATATTTTTAGCCTCTGCAGACAAACGGACGACTTCGATCGCTGCCTCAACTACAGGGACAAGATCAATCAGACTGGTCCTCAAATGGAGTTTGCCAGTCGTAATGCGTGAGATGTCCAGGAGATCCTCAATCAGTTGGGTTTGTGCCTGAGCACTGCGCTCGATCACTTCAAGTCCACGAGTGATTGTGGCTGGTTCAAGGCTGCGCCTGCGGAGCAACTGAGACCATCCTAGCATGGCACTGAGCGGGTTGCGTAGTTCATGGGAGAGAATCGATAAAAACTCATCTTTTGTTCGGTTAGATGCCTCAGCTGACTGGCGGGCTGACTGCTCCTGAGCCAATAAATAGGTGCGTTCTGCCTCAAACTGCTTAGTCAGCGTGATATCATCAACAGCCAGCAGAACCATTTGGTCATTGCCTCCTTGAAGGATTTTCCGCGCATTGAGCAGCATGGTTCTGCACCCAATTTTCTCAAAGACGTGTTCCACCTCAAAACCTTGAAGCTGAGTGTTGTGGTCGAAAATTTCTCTTATGAGCGAGATCAGGGCTTGTATGTTCCACTGACCGTTTCCTAACTTAAAGATCAGGTGCTGTTCTGTCTGTGCTGGCGTTACCTGGAATGTTTGATAAAAAGCCCGATTGGCTGTGATCACCCGCATATCTGAGTTGAGAACCACTAAAGGCGATCGCACAGTCTCCACGATCGCCTCGGCGTAATCACGGGCGGATTCAAGCAGCCTTGCACTCCGCTTAAGGGCATCAATATCCACCAATACCATCACCGCGCCATCAATTTTATTTTCCGTGGTTCTGTAAGGTCGAATTCGGAGATTGTACCAATGCCCATCAGTGTCTTGCACCTCTAGTTCTTTGACAATAAGGGTGTCAATCACCTCTAGGAGCAATGACTCTAAGTTGGGAACATCAATATTGGATCGGATATTGGTGAGTGGTCGCCCCACATCCGTCGGGATCAGATTGAGTATCCGCTGTGCCGTAGGGGTGAAGCGCCGAATACTCAAATCGCTGGCTAGAATTAGAATGGGAATATTGACACTGCTAAGCACATTCAAGAGATCGTTATTGACTTGGTGTAATTCGAGATTGCGACTTTGCAGTTCTTCATTAGTTGTCTTAAGTTCTTCGTTGGTTGCTTGAACCTCTTCTTTTGCTGTTTGCAACTCTTCATTAGTGCTTTGCAGTTCCTCATTGCTTGACAGAATTTCTTCATTCGCCACTTTGAGATCTTGAGTCGTCGCTTCCTGCTCCTGATTAATCGATTGCAAATACTCTTGAATGGCAGCAAGATCCAAATTAGTAGCTGTCAATTCCTGTTTTAGCCGGAATATTTCCGGATCTGTGCCTGAGAGTTCCACACTTTCAGGTCTCGACTTGTGGCTAGGTTGATTTGCTCGAGGAGGTACATCTTCAAACAAGACAAGAAAGTAGCGAACTTCCGCTCTTGGCGCCTTGAACGGAATCACTTCAATATTGACGCATCTGGGCGGGTTGCTCCCGGAAATTTGTAAATTTTCCTTTCTTACTGAAACATCCTGCCTTTTGCAGTAATGAATCGCGGTACGCAACTCGAACCGCAAGCCGACTCGTGCCATTTTGAGCAGGTTGAAGCTGGGCTGACCTGGGGCTGGTGTCAAATAGGGACTGATCTCTCCCCGGAATTGCAGAATTTCCAGATCCTCGCTAATCACGACGCCAACTGGGGCATAGCGATTCAATACAACGCGGTCAGCCAATGTCTGTAAGTCAACAACGTCCCCAGTCTCCTGATTCATGGGCTTGTCAGAATCTACTTTCGCTACGGGATAGTTGCTGGTCGCCAAGCCAAAGTGCAGGCGAGTCTCTACCAACTTTCTGGAATAAATCTTGTGCTTTCTGTCCACTAAGGCAAATAAGTCCGAGAATTCTCCCACACTCTCCGAGGTACCTAACATCAGAAACCCTGTGGGCTTGAGACTATAATGGAAAATTGGCATCACCTGCTTCTGCAAAACCAATTCCAAATAAATCAGCACATTCCGACAACTAATCAGATCCAGATTAGAAAATGGCGGATCGCCGATCAAGTTTTGTCTAGCAAAGACACACCGTTCGCGAATCGACTTGCTAATCTGATAGCCGCCCTCTACTTGGATAAAGAAGCGTCTTTGCCGTTCTAGTGAGACATCAACCATCTGGTTCTGCCCGTAGATGCCTAAGCGGGCTTTTTCGATCGCCTTCTCGTTAATGTCCGTAGCAAAAATTTGGATAGTAGGGGCGAACGGCCGTTCGCCCCTACGAACATCCTCCAAAAACTCCACTAGGCAGATGGCAATGGAGTAAACCTCCTCACCGGTTGCACATCCTGACACCCAGATCCGAATGGGTGACTCAACTGACTTACCCTTGGCGATCATTGGAAATACTTGCTCTTTCAAGGCTTGATAAGCTTCAGGGTCACGGAAAAAACTGGTAACACTGATGAGAATTTCCTGGTACAACGCGTGCACCTCAGCCGGATTTTCTTGGAGATACCGGACGTAATCCGACAGTCTTTCCAGCTTGTACAGCACCATCCGCCGCTCAATCCGCCGATTGATAGTGGTTTGCTTGTAGTAGGTAAAGTCAATCCCTGTGGTAGTGTGCAGCAAAGTAAAGATTGTGGGTAGGGCATCCTCACTCGCTGGGAGTGCGAGAACCGTTTGTGCTACCCTTCGGCTCACGTTAGGATGGCGACTGATATTCGCCAGTTCCTCAGCAATTTTTTGCGGGGGCAAGATGAAGTCCACACGACCCGTGGCAACAGCGGTGTTCGGCATACTACTGTATTTTGCCGATGCTTCACACTGGGCAAAGGTAATGCCGCCTGCAGACCTAATCGCCTCCGATCCCAGTGCACCGTCTCCATCCCCCCCAGATAGGACGACACTGATCGCTTTGCTTCCCAATGCCGCCGCTAACGAAGTAAAGAAAGCATCTCCCGGCATATATTTCCCGTCAATCTTCTCGCGGGGCACGAGTTGTAACACCCCTTGAGCAAGGGTCATCTTCGTGTTCGGCGGAATGATGTAGACAGAGTTCGGTTCTACGACAATGCCATTGTACACTTCACTAACGGGCATTTTAGTCGTCTTAGCCAGAATCTCAGTCAGTAGACTCTTATGATTGGGGTCTAAGTGCTGAATCAGCACAAATGCCATCCCAGTATCGATAGGTAAATGGCTCAGTAACTGCGTGAATGCCTCCAATCCGCCTGCCGAAGCTGCAATCCCGACAATAGGAAATAATTCATTGCTGTTTTCCTGCTGCTGTCCGGACGACACTTCAGCAGCAGTGGAGTCGGATTGAGATGGATCAGAAGACTGGTTAGAGTTCATGATTTTGGCGAATACAACGCACTTAGCGGTTAACCTTTAGTGTATCCAGTTTCTGACGAGTCCCGTTAAGTCTTTTTAGCAAGCTACCAACCCTCACTATTGTAGTACAATTTTAACGAAACTGATCGCATTACCTCAATGCCAATTGTCGATGTTCTAGGTAACCGCCTAAACGAGCAACTGCCTCTACAGCCCAACTAACTGTTAATACCTTGGGTAGTTTGGGTGATGCGCGCTCATACCTTAATTTGAAGGGGATTGAGCAGTTCAATAGCGGCAAGTCGTCTTTTCTTTTCAGTTGGTCTTTCATTGCCCGAAGGCTTCTGTTTCAGAGAGTATATGTTGCAAGCATTTCAGCAGCAAGTATTTGAATGGCGTTTGAGTTGTATAAGTTCTACTAAAACATTCTACAGGTAGAGATTATATTGGGTAACTTTTGTAAATATTCAATTGACGGCAAAAGAAACCATAGCTCTCGATTCAATTGAAACTCGACGAAGAAAAAAGGATGCCAAATTATGGTAAGTTACCTAGAATCGAAATTTTATACTTCAGAGCGACAGCAGAGTAGTCATCAACCGGAGTAATCCGGAGTGATATGGAACAATTCATGTCACCGCTACACCAGGCTTAGCCCAATGATGGGGACAACTACGCTATGCGGTCATGACCTAATAGGATTAGCCAGTCCTAAGCGTCGGGGAAGGAACAAAGCCAGTTGATTGGCGTACACCGTAACCCACTAATTGAAGCCAAGTAGCATTGCTGAGGCAAACTATACCCCGCAAGGGAGTCTAAATAAATCATTCAAAGGTACGCAAAAATGTACTTTACCAATTCAGTTTTTGTAGTTGATCAATCAGGAAAACCTTTAGCACCCTGCCATCCAGCAATGGCAAGGAAGTTGCAGGCAAGCGGCAAAGCTAAAAAAATCCGTCTTTACCCTTATGTAATCGCGCTTCAAAAAGATGTTGTGGATGCCGTCATTCCAACACTTGAGTTAAGAATAGATCCCGGTTCTAAGTTCACTGGTTTTAGCATCGTTGACGTTTCCACTAATACCATTCTTTGGGGGATGGAGTTAGAACATCGAGGTAGACTGATATCTGAGTCGTTGACTAAGCGGACTAGTTTTCGTCGGGGGCGACGCTCTAGAAATACTCGTTACCGTAAAAAAAGGTTCAACAGTCATAAACCAGATGGCTGGCTAGCCCCAAGCTTGAAGCATCGTGTTCTTACAGTAGAAACGTGGATAAAAAAAATCCAGAAGTATTCACCGATTTCTAGTATTGCGATTGAACGTGTCAAGTTTGATATGCAAAAGATGGAAAATCCTGATATCTTCGGTATTGAATATCAGCAAGGAACCCTCGCCGGATACACGGTCAGAGAGGCATTGCTTGAACACTGGGGAAGAGAATGTGTTTATTGTGGAGAAAAAAATACACCGCTGGAAATTGAACATATTCAGCCGAAGTCCAAGGGTGGTTCGGATCGCTTCAGTAATCTGACACTAGCTTGCCATAATTGCAATCAAAATAAAGGTAATTGCTCCGTTGAAGAGTTTTTACAAGATAAGCCTGATCTACTAGCAAAAATCAAGGCTAACTCTAAAAAGTTATTGAGTGATGCTGCAGCAGTTAATTCAACACGCAACGCAATATTCGACATTGCGCTTAAGACTAATCTGCATGTTACGGCTGGTGATGGGGCATCTACGAAGATGGTTAGAATCGCGTCTGGATTACCCAAAGAACACTGGATTGATGCCGCATGTGTCGCAAGCAGCTCATCAGTAACAGGCGGACTTTGTTCGTGTAGCCAAGCCAACGCTGCAGGAGGGTTTCCCTCCGTAGGCGACTGGCGCGCGATTTCTAATCGTTTGGTGTTTTTGCAAAAATGGGATGCTCCCCCTCTCACCTGCAAGGCTCACGATCTTCTTTGAACACAAGGCGAGAATTTCGTCACGTTCTGCTAATAGAAATTCATGTAACATT
>CAZZYE010000165.1:6336-10886 GCA_964658145.1 uncultured Stigonema sp. | reverse complement strand
TAATTAGCAATTAGCTATTAGCTATTAGCAGTCTTCTTAGTAGTAGTTGCCTACCTTACGGTGGCGAACAGCTGTGAGCGCATTTGGTTTGGAGACTTTACCGTCTTCCACGGTGCAGTATAAAAGCCAGTGGTCGCTGCATTCCATGCTGCTAACTACTTCGCATTCCATGTAGGCGAGAGCGTCTGTCAGAATCGGGCAACTGTTTTTAGCTATTTGAGTCTTAACCCCGGCAAATCTGTCAGCACCAGGATGCAAGCGTTTGAGGAAGTGCTTCTTGAGTTCCTGATAATTTCCTTCTTCCAAAACGTTGAGGACAAAGCGATCGCCTACTTGCATCAAGGAGTCAATTGCACGGTCTTTGGCAACGGCAACTGTAAATCCTAGGGGTTGTAAACTAGCTTGCGACACCCAGGAAGCGAGCATTGCACCGTTAACATCACCCTTTTTGGTGGTGATAATGTATAGTCCGCTGCTGATCCTCCCCAACGCTTTTTCCATGTTGACGTCGAGGGACTTGATCTGCTTGATGTTGCGGTCGCGGACAAGCATTTGTCCCAAGTCCGTACCAGCTTCTTCAAGAAGCTGGTATGTGGCGGCACTAGGAGTCTCTTTAATCCGAATCGCTGGGAAGGCTTCCTTGACGCCAAGGTCGATAAATCTTCTGCGCAACGGATCGATAGGTTCATCATCTCCGCCGTAACACTCAAATAATCCGACTGATTGCTTGTCCTTAACGATACCTAGTAAGGAACTGATAGCCGATTGGGCTGCGAGGTTAGCACTTGGAGGCATACCGATAATAATGCCTGCTGATCTAGCTGCTAGTTCTTGGATTTCTTGGCTATCTGCTGTCGTCAAATCCATGATTTCGACGCCAACCCCAGTTTTCATGACTCCGTGACCAATTGCTTGGGTGAGGCGATCGCCATACCCATAGTCAGGGACACAAAATAAGCCAACAATAGTTTCTGCCTTCGCTTGTTTTTGGCTCCAGTTGTGGTAGCACTCTCGAAGAACGTCAAGATTATGGTACAGTAAGGGTCCGTGGCCGTTGGCGATGACTTTAATGTTCCCAAGATCGCCCATTTTTTTCATGGCATTCAACAGGGAACGGGCGTTGGGACCCATGAGGCAATCGTAGTAAAATCGAAAGTCGGCTTCAATTGCTTCTAAATCTTCGTCGAATGTACTATCGCTACAATAGTGCATTCCAAACGCATCGCAGGTGTAGAGAGTTTGGGTTTTGTGATCGAAGCTGAAGATTGTGTCGGGCCAGTGCAAATTAGGTGCACTTACGAATTCTATTTCGTGTCCTTGACCTAAATCAATGCGATCGCCACTTTTCACAATCCGCTTGGAAAACGGATCGTGTACCAGATTTTCCAGAAACTGGAGTGCAACTTTCGACGCTAAGACGGTGGCTCTAGGAGCTAATTGGAGAACGTCTTCAACTAAGCCGCTGTGGTCTGGCTCTGTGTGGCTGACAATTACGTAATCAATCGCCTTCGGGTTTACAAGGCTTTTGAGGGTTTCTAAATACAGGTCGCAAAACTTTCGGTGAGAGGTATCAACTAAAGCTATCCGATCACCTTTGATGAGATATGAGTTATAGGTGGTACCGTTTTGCAGTCCGAATTCGATGTCGAAGCGATCGCGGTCCCAGTCTAGAGAGCGAATTGCCGTTGTGTTAGGAGCAATTTCGACAGTTTGTATCGTTAGCCGTTTTTGGGCGTTCTCTGTAAGAGCTACCATTAGTGGTCTGCCTTGCACATATTATTAGTCTTCTTTTCTGTTCTTATTTTGCTCATAATTACTTTTGTAAAGTTGTCAAATATTTTATATTTTCGGAAATTCACTTTGTATCAAATATTTCTATTTTGTGTAATTTTATTTGGAATTAAAATCTGTTATTAAAGCTTTATTTCAGAAATTTAATTATATAGAGTATATTTATTATTGAGCAGATAAATTTACTGAAAAAATGTCATAAACATATGATTGCTTTCACATATTTTGTAGCAAAAAACATAAATTTGGCAACCCTTGTGTCTAACGGATAGCAATTTCCAAAAAGCAAGGATTGCTATATCAATATATTTAAGTATAAAGAATTACTAGTAATTTGACAATATAGAGCGCGGTGAGAGATTAATTTGATCGTATAAAGGCAGATGCGATCGCATTTGATGCTAATGGTGAAATTCTGGTTACAGACTCTGCCTTTTTTTGCTTTCTCTAAACTCAATTATCGAGAGTATAGATATCCTGTGGGCAACCTGTAGCAAACCTTAGGGAATAGGATAAATATTGACGAGTATTCATTACTTGATGGCGAAACCTATAAAATTATCGCTAAAATACCACCCAAAGGTAGGGACTGGATATGGCTGTTGAAACTGTTACACTTCAAATCCCAGAAATAATCTATCAGCGCTTGGTTAATACTGCTCGTGCGACGCAGCGCCCCTTAGAAGAAGTGATGCTCCATGCTTTACAGATAGGTAGCCCCCCAGCATGGGATAATGTGCCTGAGGAGTTTCAGGCTGACCTTGCTGCCTTAGACAAACTCGATGACAATACCCTCTGGCAAATTGTCCGTAGCCGAAAAACAGTAGCCGACATGGAGAGATACAACATTCTGCTTGAGGGCAATTCTAACAATACACTAACTGAGGCTGAAAGACTAGAATTAATGACACTGCGCCATGAGGCTGATAGTTTTATGCTTCGTAAAGCCCAAGCAGCAGTGTTACTCCGTTGGCGGGGACATATTTTACCAACTCCTTAGATAAAATTAGAATAAACAGATTGAGTCGCGTAAAATGGCTAGTCAGACAACCTACACCCAAGCTTGCAACAATTTTAACAAAATTTACGATCAGGCAATTTCCACACGCGAACCTGTAGTTGTTACTCGTGAAGGTTCTGAAAGCGTATCTATAATTCCTACGGCTGATCTGAACAGCATTATGGAGACAGCATACTTGTTCCAGTCACCAGAGAATGCAGTGCGTCTTTTAGATGCTTTGCAACGTGTTAAAGCCAAGACTAATCAGCCTCAGACTATAGAGGATCTGCGTCAGGAGTTCGGGCTTTACGAAGAAGATTGAAAATTACATGTCGGAGAATTTAGAACCAGAATATGTCTCTCAATCTGATACTTCTTCTCAGGATATTCTAAAACGCGAGCTTGTTTTTGACCGCAGGTTTTTGGAAGACCTCACTTACTGGGTAGAGACAAATAAAAAGATTGCACTCCGCGTTTTATCTCTAGTTGAGGAGGTAAGACGCAATCCGTTTGAAGGAACAGGCAAACCTGAAAGATTGAGATATCAGGATGCAACCGTATGGTCGCGTAGACTGACTCAAGCAGACCGCATTGTTTACGTAGTCAGTGATGAGCGAATTGAATTTATTCAGGCTCGATACCATTATAGCGATCGCTAATTTAATGAGAATTATTGATCGCACTGGTGCGATCGCATATTACCTCACCATATGGTAATGGTTTAAGCGACACCAACTTCTACCTCTATTATTTTGATTTGAGGAGTTGTGGTAGCTAATGGTGGCTCAAAATGTAGTGACAAAGCTTCTGCCAAATTAGCTAATGCTTCTGCTTCAGTCTCGCCTTGACTTGCGATATCAACTTCTAAGCACTGTGCTACAAACCAATTACCCTCCTGCCATACACTAGCAGTAAAATTTCGTTTCATAATTTTTCTCTTTTTCCGTCATCGTCTACTATCTTTATTGTGTCACAGCCTAACAAAAGCCTGAAATCAAGTGACTTTATTGAGTTTTTACTCGATAATCAACAACTGCTTGGCAGAATTCTAAAAGTTTTTCTTCTGGAAAATCTCTCTTGCCGAAGTTAGCGATTACGCTGACGAATTGAACATTTCCTGGCACATAACCAACAGAGGAATTTATCCTATCTAAACTCGCTCTCTTAGGGTGTAGTTGATACTCATCCCAATGAGCAGTTGTTTCAGGATTATCTAACTCCCATCCACTATAAGGGCATCTTCCGCCCTGCTTTTCCCAATACTTGCGAATTACCTATAAAACAAAATCCACCTACATATAAGTGTAAGGTGGATTTGTAAATAATGATATGGATCTGGGCAGAATCGAACTGCCGTGCAGATTGGGTATTGACTCCCCGCTCATTCACAGGTTTAGCCTATCTAATCCTCAAGGCGGGAAACGTTCTTTATCCCGAACGGTAGGATGCTCTGGTTAAGTCTTAGCTAGCAAGCCACCCAGAGAACACTTGCTAGAGCATCCGTTGGGGTTGGTCTATAGTCCTTAACGGAGTCAAACTATAGACAAGCGGACCTACTAGAGGTTGTTAGGCAGCTACTGCCACGCGCTTGAAGGATACGATGTTGTTCGCATTTACTGTTGTTTGAGCCTTTGATTTTCGAGAGGAGACTCACTCTCGACCTGAATCACAGAATAGCTTTCGCCAACCTGTCGAGACCATTACAGACCCATGTGGTTCATATATCTAATTATAGTGCGCGATTTGAAAATGTGCAACT
>CAZZYE010000165.1:1594-6326 GCA_964658145.1 uncultured Stigonema sp. | reverse complement strand
TGATTGTTGATTGTTCTACAATTAACAATTAACAACCAACAACTAATTAAGTTAGTGCCTCAGCACCACCCACAACCTCTAAGATTTCTTGGGTAATTGCAGCTTGCCGCGCTTTATTGTAAGACAGCGTCAGGTTGCTAATCATATCAGCGGCGTTGTCGCTGGCGTTACTCATGGCTGTCATTCGGGCCGCCAGTTCACTAGCAGCGGATTCTTGCAGCGCCCGCAATAGCTGGTTACTCAGATACAGAGGTAGTAGAGAATCAAGAATCTGCACTGGGTCTTGTTCAAAAATCATGTCGCGGGGTAAAGCGCGGACTTGGGTAGTCACTTTCTCCCGTTCCACTTCCAACTGACCGCCACGAGTTGTGAGGCGGAAAATTTCATCATCTGGTGTTTCTAGACCTTGGGGGTCTAGAGGAAGCAGGGTTTGGACCACGGGGCGGGAACTGACCAAGGAGACGAATCTGGTGTAGACCAGCTCAATGCGGTCAACGCTTTCCGAAAGGAACAAAGAAAGGAGTTGATCGGCAATGTTAGTGGCTTCCGCTGCGGTGGGAATTTGCTCTAAGCCAGTGTATGTACCATCAATAGGCTGGTTGCGGCGTTGGAAGTACTGAATGGATTTACGTCCCACCAGCACGAATTTGTAATCTACACCTTCTGCCTTGAGTTCCTTGGCGCGATTCTCGGCACGCTTAATAACGTAATTGTTGTAGCCGCCACACAGACCACGATCGCCTGAAATTACCAACAACCCTACTGTTCGGACTTCCCGTTTTTTCAGCAGGGGCAGGTCTACATCTTCAAACCGCAGACGAGTTTGCAAACCGTATAGCACTTGTGCTAAGCGGTCAGCAAAGGGGCGGGTGGATAGCACCTGTTCTTGGGCGCGACGGACTCTAGCCGCCGCCACCAACCGCATAGCTTCCGTGATTTTTTTAGTATTTTTGACTGACTGAATGCGATCGCGTATGAATTTGAGATTAGCCATAGTTTTTTCCTTTGTTCATTGCTAATAGCTAATTGCTAATTGCTCATTGCCATTAACTATTAGCTATTAGCCATTAGCAATTTACACTGTTGCCTTAAAAGTCTTCTTGTATTCGTTAATTCCTTCCTTCAAGGCAGCTTCTTCTTCGTCACCCAGTGCTTTTTTCGATTGTACTGATTCAGTGTACTGAGGTTTGCTGGTCTTCAAGTACTCTCGCAGTCCTTGAGCGAAAGTAGTGACTTTATCTGCTGGGATGTCATCTAAGTAACCATTAAGACCAGCATAGAGAATAGCTACCTGCTCGTACACCGATAGCGGTGAATTTTGAGGTTGCTTGAGAAGTTCCCGCAAGCGCTGACCCCGTGCTAACTGGTCTTGAGTAGCTTTATCCAAGTCAGAGGCAAATTGTGCGAAGGCTTGCAAGTCGTCAAACTGTGCCAGTTCTAGCTTTAACTTACCAGCAACTTTTTTCATCGCCTTGGTTTGAGCAGCAGAACCCACTCGGGACACGGAAATACCGGGGTTCACAGCCGGACGGACACCAGAGTTGAACAGGTCGGAAGACAGGAATATCTGACCGTCAGTGATCGAAATCACGTTGGTGGGGATGTAAGCAGACACGTCACCTGCTTGAGTTTCGATAATCGGTAGAGCTGTCATGCTACCTTTACCCAGTTCATCACTCAGCTTAGCTGCCCGTTCCAACAAGCGGGAGTGGATATAGAACACATCTCCTGGATAAGCTTCTCGTCCGGGGGGACGACGCAGCAGCAGGGACATTTGGCGATAAGCCTGAGCCTGTTTGGAGAGGTCATCATAGATTACCAGGGTAGCTTTGCCCTTGTACATAAAGTACTCAGCAATTGTTGCCCCAGTGTAAGGAGCCAAGTATTGTAAGGTAGCAGGTTCACTGGCACTGGCTGCGACGACAACTGTGTAGTTCATTGCGCCTTTGTCTTGCAATGTCTGCACGACGCTTGCCACAGTGGAAGCTTTTTGTCCAATGGCAACGTAGACACAGATCACATCTTCTGCTTTTTGGTTGATGATCGTGTCAATGGCGATCGCAGTTTTCCCAGTTTGGCGGTCACCAATAATCAACTCTCGCTGACCCCGACCAATGGGAATCATCGCGTCGATGGCTGTGATGCCAGTTTGCATTGGTTCGTGTACAGATCGACGTGCCACAATACCTGGTGCTGGAGATTCTAGCAAACGGGTTTCTGAGGTCTTTATATCTCCCTTACCATCAATTGGACGACCTAGAGCATCTACAACTCGTCCAACCATGGCTTCTCCCACCGGCACCTGAGCAATTCTGCCAGTGGCGGTTACGGTACTACCTTCTTGAATTTCAAGACCTTCACCCATTAGCACCGCACCGACATTATCTTCTTCCAAGTTCGAGGCGATGCCAATTGTGCCGTCTTCAAATTCTAATAGTTCGCTTGCCATGACCTTATCTAGGCCATAGATCCGGGCAATACCGTCACCCACTTGCAGGACGGTACCAACGTTAGCAACTTTTACTTGATCGTCGTATTGCTCAATTTGCTGCTGAATAATGTTGCTGATTTCGTCAGGTCTGATGCTAATTGCCATTTGTCTATCTTCTTTCTTTCAATGTGGAAGGAGTAAATAATTATGAATTATGAATTATGAATACTAAAAACTTTCATAATTCAGCATTCATAATTCATAATTTCTATGTGCTACTTAAGCGTAGGGATAAGCGGCGCAGTTGACCCCGTAAACTGGCGTCAATTACCTGAGACCCAACTTTAATGATTACACCACCAATTATTTCGCGGTCAATCTTGGCGTCTACTTCTACAGAGCGAGCATTGGTCATTGCTATGACCTTTTCTGTTACTGCTTGCTGCTGCGCTTCCGTTAAGGGAACGGCAGAAATGACTTCCGCTAACACAGTTTGATTTAGTTGCCGCAAAAGCGCCAGATACTGTCGGCAAATCGCTGACAGCAGTGAAATGCGCTTTCTATCTACCAGCAGCATCAAAAAATTACGTAAGTATGTGTTAGCGCCTTCACCAAGTATTTGGTTGATGACTGCCTTTTTATTCTCTGGTTGAATAAAGGGGTTCTCAAGAAAGTTCTGTAGCTGAGCGCTCTCAGAAAGCAGACTCCGCAAGGAACGCACATCTTCGCCGAACTGCTCTGTCTGGTTTTTTGATTGTGCTACTGACATCAATGCTTGAGCGTAAGGCTGGGCTATTTCATCTGTAGCTATATTATTTTTCATCCCTTGCCTCCTAGTAGCGCAATGCTACGGTCAACTAAAGTATGTTGAGCATCGTCGGCAATTCCAGTTCGCAGTTCTGACTCGACTTTTTGCAATGCCATAGCGATGACTCGCGAACGCAGTTGGGCGATCGCTTTTTCCCGCTCTGAGTTCAAATCAGCTACTGCTGTTTCCTTCATGCGTTCAATATCAGTAGCTGCTTGAGCCAGTATTGCTTCTCTTGCTTTATTGGCATTTTCTGCTGCTGCTTGCTTGATTTTTTCGGCTTCTGCCTGAGCTTGCGCCAGTTTTCGTTGCTGATCTGCAAGTGCTCCTTGTGCTTCTTTCAGGCGTTGCTCTGCACTTTTAATTGCTGTTTCAATTCGGATGCGGCGTTCTTTGAGCGTACTACCCAAAACCTTTCGTCCGAAAATCACCAGTACACTAATAATAATAGCAAGGTTAATCAGGTTAGTTTGCAAGATATTGGTATTTAGACCAAAACCGCCTTCGCCTGCTGCCTCTGCTAATTCACCTCCGACGGCGCTGGCTTGGGCCATCAACAGTAAAAAAGTCCCCATGTTTTTCCATCCACGACTGCGAGAAGCGAAATTGTTAATTGCTAATTGCTATTAGCCATTAGCTATTAGCCCCTTACTAGCTCTGCTCCTAAAAGCTTTTCCAGTATTTGGCGACTTAGGGCATCTACTTCTTGCTCTAGAGAAGCAAAAGCTTGCTGTTTTTGCTGCTCAATTTCACGAGCTGTTTCTTCTCTTTGTGCCTGAGCTTCTTTTTGCGCTCCGGCTATCTTTTCTGCAGCGATTTTCTGGGCTTGAGCTTGAGCGTCAGCAATCACTGTTTGTGCTTGCCGTCTTGCTCCTGCTAATTCTTGCTCATATTGCTGCGCTAACTTTTCTGATTTTGACAAGCGTTCTTGTGCTTCTAATTGATTGTTCCGGATGTATTCATTCCGCTCATCAATTGCGTTGCCCACAGGCTTGTAAAAAAGCGCGTTCAAAACTATGGCTAAAAGTAGAAACTGGATTGCCATCAAAGGTAGGGTAGCATCTAAATCAAACAGCCCTCCCTCTTTTGCAACCTTTTCTACCGCTAATAAGGTGATCCAGTGTGTCATGGTTGCTTATTCCTATCTACTATTCAGTTAGGAGTTAGGAGTTATGATTTTTGAGTTTTTAATTAACTCTTAACTCTTAACTCCTAACTTTTCACTCACTTACGCGAAGGGGTTAGCAAATAGCAGTACTAGGGCAACAACTAGACCGTAGATGGTTAGCGCTTCCATGAATGCCAAGCTTAACAGCAATGTACCGCGAATTTTACCTTCTGCTTCAGGCTGACGAGCAATACCTTCTACAGCTTGACCTGCCGCATTTCCTTGACCAATGCCAGGACCGATCGCAGCCAAACCCACAGCAAGAGCAGCAGCTAAAACTGAAGCAGCAGAAACTAATGGATCCATGATATTTTTTCCTTAATTT
>CAZZYE010000165.1:0-1584 GCA_964658145.1 uncultured Stigonema sp. | reverse complement strand
AATTGTTAATTGCTATTAGCCCTTCGGGTTCGCAGTCCCCTACGGAGGAGCCAGTGCTGAAGACGGGTTTCCCGTCGCAGGCACCTGGCGTCGGAAACCCTCCTTCAGGGCTGTCTCACCATTAGCCATTAGCTATTAGCTATTAGCCACTAATGTTCTTCGCCACCGTGATGGTCTTCCATAGCTTCTCCGATGTAAGCCGCAGCCAAGGTGGCAAAAATTAGTGCTTGAATGGCGCTGGTAAATAGTCCCAAAGCCATCACTGGCAGTGGCACAAATAAAGGCACTAGTAGTACTAGCACTGCCACTACTAGTTCATCTGCTAAGATATTACCGAATAAACGGAAACTTAGGGAAAGGGGTTTGGTGAAATCTTCAATAATCTTGAAGGGCAACATGAACGCCACTGGTTGGACGTAGTTACCAAAGTACCCTAAACCCTTTTTGCTGAATCCAGCGTAAAAATACGCTAGTGATGTCAACAATGCTAAGGCAATAGTTGTATTGATGTCACTAGTAGGAGCTGCTAATTCGCCTTCTGGCAGTTTAATCAGCCGAAAAGGAACAAGTGCCCCTGACCAATTTGACACAAAAATGAACAAAAACAAAGTGCCAACAAAAGGCACCCAAGGGCGGTACTCTTTCTCGCCAATCTGGTTTTTTGCTAAATCCCGGATAAATTCCAGGGCGTACTCCATCAGGTTCTGCAGCCCACCGGGAATTCGTTTGATGTTACTGCTTGCGGCGATGGAAGCTAGCACGAGCACTCCAATGACAAACCAGGAGGTGAGAAATACTTGCCCATGCAGTTTCAAGTTACCTATTTGCCAATATAGATGTTTTCCCACTTCCAATTCGGCAAGGGGAATAGAATTGAAAAAGTTCAGAAAATTCACCATTTTCTTTCCATATCAATCGTTTCTCCAATCTTAACTGGAGAAGAGGAGCTTTTTTTGCATTATGGATATTCCTCCTGCAAAACTACTGTTGAGCCTTTTATGGTTAATTGTGCTTTGACGAGTCAGAGACAAATGCCACCCTAATTACATAGATAATCAGCGCTGCTTTGTAGGTGAGAAATCCCAAAAATATGGGTAATATATGTAGTTGATTCCACCGTGATGACAGTAGAATTAAGACTACTAATAAAGCTAGCCGAGTTTTACTCAGCTGCTGTTTTTCTCTGCCCAAACGCTCAACATCTTTTGCCAACATCCTCCAGTAAATTACACCCGTACATGCGCCAATCAGATAATTTAGGGCAATGTTTAGGGAATAAAAGTACAACACAGAGATAAAAATAATCCCCGTCAACACAAGAGTGATCAGCGACAACTCCTGGTAGAGTTGATAAAACTCTTGCATAGAACTCACTGGTTCTGTATCCTCAGAACCAGATTGAGCATCTTGTTGTGTCGTCGGCGTGGGTTTAATCGATTCGTCTGACAAGCTCACAAGACTCGAAACCAGTACAGCTAATTATGTTGACTGCTCATTCAGCCAGCTGAATCATATCATGTTCGGGTAACATTACTTTAGGAAAAAACAATTAACTTATAGTCAAGTGGGGAGTGGGGAATGGGG
>CAZZYE010000164.1:0-10914 GCA_964658145.1 uncultured Stigonema sp. | reverse complement strand
TAGACTGGAGCGATCGCCAATATATACCCCAACAATAAGAGCGTGTTGTAGCGTCAAATATCTCTAAACCTTATTATACTGTCTAAGAGGGTGTTTATAAATAAAAAATAAAGAACACCACAGTCATTCCCCAGGACAGGTATTTTAAAAAAGACAGTCGTCGTATTTGAATCGGATGCCATGAGTCGAAAAGCGTACCCCACAGACATGGACGATACCGAATGGGATTTGATTAAATCAATGATTCCGGCAGAACGTAAGCGAAAACGTGGAAAAAAGCGTGAAGTCGATATGCGTGAGGTGATAAATGCGATTTTTTACATCTTGCGTGCTGGTTGCTCATGGCGAATGATGCCGCATGATTTACCAGCATGGCAAACTGTATACTCGTATTTTCAACTCGCAAGTGCAAAGGGGTATGGCAAAAAATCCATTCAGCATTGCGATCGCAACTTAGGGAAATCTGTGGACGAGATGCGGAAGCATCCGCAGGAATTATAGACTCTCAAACTGTGAAAACGACTGAAAAAGGAGGTCTCAAGGGTTATGATGCCGGAAAAAAGATTAATGGTCGTAAACGTCATATCCTTGTTGATACGATGGGTCTGATTCTGATGGTTGTCGTACATGCAGCTTCCATTCAAGACCGTGACGGGGCAAAGCTCATCTTCGATAAAATTTACCAGATGTTCCCCAAATTACATTTAATTTGGGCGGATGCAGGTTATGCAGGATCGTTAGTTGATTGGGTTAAATATTTTATTGGTTGCGGACTAGAAATTGTCAAACGTTGCAATGTGACTTGCGGGTTTAAAATATTACCTCGACGTTGGGTCGTAGAGCGTACGTTTGCATGGCTTGGTCGTTATCGCCGACTGAGTAAAGATTACGAATATCTTCCGCAAACGAGCGAAACCATGATATACGCTGCTATGACGCATTTAATGTTACGTAGATTAGCCCGTAATCATCGTTGCTCAACTGCTTAAGATTTATTTTATAAACACCCTCTAAGTAATACTTAGTCAAACAGAATGAGTAAACCGCAAATAGCAGTGAGAATTCCGCCATTGCTATTGGAGGAACTCGATAGCTACGTAGAGAGAACAGGGACATCAAGAACGGATGTAGTTGTAAGTGCGATCGCCACCTATTTAGGCTGTAGTCAGGATGTACCATTGAGCCAAAGAGTAGCTGAAAAGCGAAACGAAAGTAGAAGATCACTTCAGGATGAGCTTAAACCCGCTTGTCAATAGCATTTGAGACGCGCTTACCCTGAGGTGCCCAATTGGTAGAGTATAGCATTAAGGTGGCTAAGGCTCTAAATAATTGGCGGCGAGAACTGCAACAAAAAGGGATAGAACCAAAAGGAAAATTAGAACACCCACAGCGCCCACCTATTGACTTAAGCACTGCTAGTGATGAAGAAATAGAACAATGGTTGACTCAAAAATAGCAAGCAAAAAAGCAACGGAAAAAAAACCCCCAAGTACAAAAGTCAAAAAACTGCCTGAGCAAGATAGTTCGTTCAGTAATCAAATTCTGATCTTGTTTTCAGCTCCTCTATTCGATGAAGACCTATTACCAGTAGAGAAATTATCGATTCAAGAAGAAATTGATGCGATCGCTACAGTATTAGAGGAGATACCTCATCCAATAGTAGTGGAAATAGTGGTAAAAGTAGCGACATCACAGACTCTACAAGATGTGTTGTCTTCTCGTGTCAAACCACTGATTATTCATTTTATTGGTCATGGAATGAGACAGGGGGATAGTACAGCGCTAGTATTGGAAGATAAGGTGGGAATCGCTCGCTGTTTTAGCGAAGAAGAATTAGCGATCGCCTTATCACATCTAAACCAAGCACCCTGTCAATTAGCATTACTGAATGCCTGTCATTCAGAAAAGTTAGCACAAGCTTTTGTAAAAGCACAAGTATCTTATGTAATTGCAGTTAACGCCGAAGATACAATTTTAGATCTTGCAGCCCGATGTTTCTCAAGACGACTCTATCAGGCGCTATTTAATGAAGATTCAGTTAGTGATAGCTTTTTATCAAGTCGTAATGCGGTTAAACTGGATGACAAATTAAGAAAACTGTTTAACTCAGAGACTTTCAAACGAGGAGTTAATTTCGATGAAGCATTCAAATTTATATTAATGCCCCAAGCTTCCCATAATCAATCGCTGATTATAGAACCAGCCGATTCGCACCAGGTTATCTATCCCCAGTGGTTAAATACTAATATTCCCCGTAACGAGCCAAGCTTTGTCGGACGCAGACAAGAAATACATCAGGCAATTAAAGTACTGGTAGAGTTAGACAAACGGTGCATTGCGCTTCATGGAATGGGAGGAATAGGTAAAACTGCTTTAGCTTATGCAATTGGTCAATGGTTACATGAGCGCGATCGCTATAAGGATGGAGTTTGGTTTATTAGTTTGCGCGATACTGATTCTGTAGGAACGTTGATTATCAAAGTTAAACAGATTCTTAAAATTAACACTTTTTCTTTAGAGAGAGAGTTAAGGGATAGACGAATATTTTTGATTCTCGATGATTTGGATAAATTGATTGAGAAAGAATCTAATGAACTAATTGAAGTTTTGAACTCGCTTTTAGAACATTGTTCTCATTTAAGGTAACCGTTCAGGGGGGTAACGAGAGAATGAGAGTTCCAGGCGATTTAATCGGATGATATAGCCACAGAACCTCAAACCCTATTTACTTTGTACCTTTCTTGAACGGTTACAATAAATTAGGTAATCGACCACGGGGACGGCGGCGATCGTGGACTAAAACCCAACAGATCTCAAGCTCGTGAAGAAGCTACGGATATTAGCCCAAGAGACTTCACCATGTTGGATAAAACTAAATAAACAGGTATAACTTCGAGGAATTAAGCAGCATTTATTACTTGCTCAGAAGCAGGAACTTCTGGAAGTAAAGAAGGAGCAGGTTTACCTATGCGTGCAGCACTCGTTGCTGCTGTCATAAAATCCAGTACATTCCGGCGCTGGGACTTGAGAGTTGTGACGACAGTTAACATCCGAGCAACAAAATTACTCCCAGTTTGAGTTTGAGAACCAAAACTTGTACGTCGCCAGATTACCGCAGGACGTATGGCTCTTTCAGCAGCATTATTTGTTGGTTCCACACCCTCAACCGTCACAAACAACCATAAAGCAGGTTCAAGTTTTAATATTTGACGGCAAGTGCGGACAGTTTTAGCCAGCGGGGTTTTTTCTTTAGAACCAATCTCACAGTTAGCAGCCTCTTCTAGGGAAGACTTAAGCGAGTTGCGAATTTCTGGAACTAAAAGTTGAAACTCACAACGCGTAAGAGTTCCATCTCGAACTCGGTGCCAAAGTTCAAATAATTTCTCTTGTTGTTTGACCAGAGCATTTCCAATTTCCTTTGAAACTCCGGTACGCTCGGATATTTTGATGAATTCTCGTTTTAGATGTGCCCAGCATAATTGTCGCTGCTCTAAACCTACCCAACTGTATGCTGCATATCGGTCTGAGTTTAAAATACCCCCAAAGTTTTCACCCAGTAGATTACGGGCTGCATCCGAACTACGGGACAGCGCAATCTGAAAAAATGTTACTAGCGGTGTAACTGCAACCCAGAGCCAAGCTTGACTCTTTTTTGAATTGCATCCATCAAGGTTTCCTTGCTTGAAACTTGTTTCGTCCGCTCCCACCACTTTTTGTTGCTGGACGTAAAGTTTTGCTTCATCCACGCAATTCGCAACTGCTACGCTTGCTTGTTGTCGGAGTTTATTTACTGTCCCCAGAGACATTGAGATCCCAAACAAGTCAGCCAGGGCACTTTGCACCATGCGTTGACTATTGCGGTAGACAACACTTAACAAGGCAACAGTTGCAACTGCTCTGACTCCGTATCCGCTTGGGTTGACCTCAGGGGGTAGTGTTGCACGAGTCTGTGTTCCACATCGCCCACAAGTTAATTGATGTAGGCGATGCTCTATCACTATCGGTTCAATCGGTGGAATCTCTACTATCTGATGTCTATAGGGATTTTTGTCTTCTCCACTTAGACTTTCTCCACAACTAGGGCATGTGATTGGATGGTGTTCGATGACCTCACTGCATTTTTCTATCGGGTACAAGTCACGACTATGACCATCATGACCTGCTTGCCCTCCCCGTTTTTTGTAAATGATTGTTTTTTTCCTGCTTCTTCTCGAATCCTGCTGGGTCTGCACGCTTGAGGAGATGATGAATTCTTGGATGTCCGATTGGCTTTCTCTAATAGCTGTTCTTGGACTGTGAGAACTTCCGCCAATTGTTTTTCTAAGCTTTCTATTTGCTGCCCCATCCCCTCTACCAGTTTCTGGACACTGGCTGGAGTTTTTTCCCAATCAACACTGGTTATCTGCTCGAGGTAGGATGGCCGCTTTTCTTCCATAAATTTCATATTACCAGATTTTGGTCTCTCTAACTGACGATCGCCTGACCACCCCCTGAACGGTTACCAGTCGGGACTTGTACCCGGTAGAAAAATGTAGCGATATCATCGAGCATCATCCAACAACATGTGCATCTTGTGGAGAAAACTTAAGTGGAGAAGATGCTTTCCCCTATCGGCATCAGATAGTTGAGATTCCACCAATTGAACCCATCATCATAGAACATCGCTTGCACTCCTTGACCTGTCAACAATGCGGAACTTCGACTCGTGCAACATTGCCCCATGAGGTGAACACAAGTGGGTACGGAGTAGGTAAGCCTGCTCCTTCCTTGCTCCCATGCGTATCTACGAATTGTGAGCAAGAAGACTTATTGAAAGCCGCTTAATATTATTGTTTTATTGTTTGATTCAACCTCACCCACGCGCTCTCTGGTGCGATCGCTCCAAAGAATTTTCTGGCTAATACCAATTCCAAAAATGATTGCTACAAATGAATACCTTGTAGGGGCAAAGGCAAAGCCCGTGCCCCTACGACCTATGTCGCATTATTTAAGGGAATTGGTATAACAGGAGCGCAGATGTTAGACGCCAGAGCCAAATAATTGAGAATAGTCTCAACAACTTCCGAAAAACCGAAATCTGGATAAACAGTCGGGATTGCTTACCTAAGACGCATTTCAGGCTATACAACCCTAAAAATGTTTGAGAATCAAACCAGATCTGCCCGTGGGTCGGTTCAACATCCGGGTGTTTTGCATTTTCTTTGCACCCGCTACATCAAAGCCAGACATACTAGGACAATCCTTGTCCTAGTATGTCGGTTTAACAACCTTACCCGGGTGCGAAAAAACGAGCCAGTCCTAAACCGGGAAATTTATAAATGATCATGGCTCGTTTTTTCGAGGATTGTCCAATTTTGGACGGAGTGCTCCCGAACCCTGAAGGCTTACCATCCGTTACTTGTTTTTCACGTATTTTCGATTCGCTTGACCTTGGACTCTAGCAGTTTCTTGACACTAGCTTTCTGGAAAACATCCCAATAGCTCCGGGGGTCGGGGATACTTGCTCTAAATAGTTTAG
This sequence comes from uncultured Stigonema sp., assembly GCA_964658145.1. GTDB lineage: Bacteria > Cyanobacteriota > Cyanobacteriia > Cyanobacteriales > Nostocaceae > Stigonema. Next base: position 5,396 of record CAZZYE010000164.1, on the reverse strand, counting down.
GCTCTGCTTTTCAGATTCTGGTTGCCATTTTTAGCGATCGCCCTTCTACCCCCCTGAACGCTTACAAATAAAGAAGGTAATGCTCGCCATCGACACCCCTCACACAGAACTCGCGAAAATGGCGTTAAGCACATCCCAAACATCCACTTCTCTTTTCCGATCACCAGGTTTGCTTGCTGGAATTAAGGGTTCAATCCCATAAAATATACACAAATTGCATTTAGTGAAAATAGCGCACTAAATACGATTTATGTAGATATAAATGAAATATTTAGAGATTTTGCGATTTAGTCAACGTTTACTTAGAATGGTACTTTCCTTTTATTCTAACTCGACGATGCAGTCAGCTTCTGTTTCTACAAGCCAAGATGGGTCTATAAACCCTTTTACTTCGACAAAAGTACAAGCAGGGCGAATGTGACTAAAAAGCTCTCCATGAGCTTGTGCTGCTTCTTTCCATCGAGAGATGTCAGTAAGCATAATTCTTGTTCTTATTACTCCTGCAAGAGTTCCTCCTGCCTTTTCAATGACAGTATGCATGATCTGAAGGCAGAGCCGTGTTTGGTCATACACAGTTGTAGGAGCATCCCCTTTTGAGGGAATGGGTGCTGTGCCTGATACTGCGATAAAATTGCCAATTCTCACTGATCGGGAGAATCCTATAGATTCCTCAAAGGGAGAAGCAGAAGATATATTATTTCTGTTTGTCATTACTATCCTCTAATATTACCTATATATCCCACATCCCGCAAGTGCGATCGTAAATGCTGTATTTTGGAAGCATGACAGCATCTCCACGCTTATATCAGGGTACAGGATATTGAGCACTGCGGCATAGTTGCTGGCATATGTGATGAGATAAACCTAGTAGAACAAATCAATCGGCTGCTGGGAACTCACTTTCAAGAAATAATCAGTGCAGGTCAAGTTGTAAAAGCAATGGTTTTGAATGGACTTGGGTTCGTGAGTGCGCATTACACCAGGAACGAAAAATTTTTTTTGGGCAATTTTCACCACTCCGGTCAAGCGACATCGCGTCGCACTATGAGATTTTCAAGGCAGAACCTTGAAAATCTCACGCCCTGCTTATTTATTCGCCTACGAACGAGTCGTACCGGTCTACTGAATTTGTTACTCGACACTAAGGAACGTAGATTAAATAACTTGCAAGTCTGATTGCATTTGAGGTTTTACAGTATAGTTCCACTGTGGCAAAAAATCATCGAATAAAATCTTCATTGTTTCTTTAAAACCCTCAGCAACTTTCTTGCCTGTTTGGTATGTTTTATCAATGATGGTCGTAAAAACTTTCAAACCTGTCTGGGTAGTCGCTTTTCCCATTTATACCCCCGTAACCAAGCTTTTTGGCTTCAACTGCCGCATATCGCCGACGGTCTTTCTCCGACAAAGACTCATAGTAAGATTGCATCTGTTTTTCCACCATTGGAGAGTATATTGTCACCATGATACGGCACCCGAATCACCGACTTTTCAATCTACCATGCCGTGTCACAAGTTTTGCATCTTATTTAATCCACGTTCCTAAATTGCTTTTCTAGGAGCTGGTTTAAGTTGGCTGATATATCTACAACACTGGGATTTCTCAATATCGAATAATGATCCCCGTCTAGATCGTGCCAATTGATAGTACCGCTCGAAAATGCATGCCAGTTATCCGCAAAGACCATTTGAGAATTTCTTGCTTTGAAGTACACCACAGGACTCCCGACGGTTCCTTTTGGGGTATAACATGACAATGCACTAAGATATGACATGATCCGTTTTAGATAGGAGATGAGTTCATATCTACCGATTTCGTGGAGCCGAGGAATTGTGCTCAGTATCTCCGAAGGGATGTGCTGTTTGATGACCTCGACGTACCGAACGTTATTACTTATGAAATCGACTACTTCTTGCCACGAATGACTGACTCTAAAACTGATATCACTTTCAGCGTCCGACCTTTTCTCTAACCGTTCTTGAGTGACCAACTGATTAAGCGAATCGAGACATGAATTGTAAAGTCCCTTCCAAATATGCTGTGCTGGCGTATTGGATTCGATCATTGTTAACAGACCTACGTCATCACCACTTCGCTCTAGCTGCATAGCTGCTTCAAATGCAATCATACCGCCAAAACTCCAACCACCTAAGAGGTAAGGTCCTTCTTGCTGAATCTGCTTAATCTTATCAATATACTGACTGGAGATCTCCTCAAGTGTGAGGTTCTGGCATATGCTGTTTTCTGAGTTCTCGGCTGAGATTCCCCAAACGTTAAGTGGAGATACGAGGTACTGGCTCAAATCTAGATAAGATTCCACTCCTCCCAATACGTCATGAATTAAGAAAAAGTGTTTATGTTTGCTCGTCCCACGACGAAGCAGCACAAGCCCGTCGGTCGTTCTGCTAGAAAATATTGGACGAGTTCCTTTCACTAAAGTTGCCAATTGCTTAATAGTGGGGGTCTTAAAAGCATCCATTACTGAAAGTTCGACGTTGAATTCTTGTTCTATCATTGAGATGAGGATAGTAGCATTGAAAGAATCACCCCCTAATTCAAAGAAGTCATCATTGATCCCAATATCCTGTATGTCTAAGACTTCTTTCCACAATTCAAGAAGTCTCTGTTCAGTCTCGTCAGATGGTGAAACTTCTAAAGATTGTTGCCCAACACTAAATTCTGGCTCTGGCAAGCGTGCTAAGTCAATTTTGCCATTCTCGTTGAGTGGTAGGGCTTCCGTTAGAACAAAGCAGGTTGGGACCATGTACTCAGGTAATTCCTCTAGCAAATAAGAGCGCAGATCCTTAGTATCTAAATTTGCATTAGAGACAATATAGGCGCATAAAAATGGTTCTCCGGAACTTTTCTGTTTCAATACAACAGCAACATCCTGGATAGTCCTTGCGTCTTCATCGTCAGGCTGATAGCCAATCTGTGCAAGAATTTCTTGTACTTCTTTTGATTCAACGTTACCCTTGAGTTCTTTGAAACCATCTTCCCGTGACAAAATGCCCAGCCTACAGTCCCAGCTTAATGGTGCGGCGTAGTTATGGAAGCCTCTCTCGGTCTGATGGACAAAAATCCCCACATCATTTATTTTACAGTTCGTTGAACATAAACCCGTATCTTTTGGCTCCTTCCAGCTTTCGTCTTTATTGGCTAAGTATCGTTTGATCTGCGGAATCGTGATGTTATCAAACCGGAAATAGTCAACAAAGTACATTCCGCCAAATGACGACTCCTCAAACGCCATATTCAGTAGTTTGGAAACCTTGTCATCTCGCGAGTGGTACATTTTTCGGTGTAAAAGAAGCTGCTCTTCAATCTCTTGTGACTCGTAAATCCCAGCTTCAAAGAGGCGCTTTAATTTAGTATCAAATATCTGCCCACGGGAAAGACCTGTGATAACCACATTAATCCCCTTCTCTTGAGCCAGCTTGTTACTTATCGATGTCAGACCACGAAAACATCCGCTACATACTGTACTCTCCGTCCTTAAGCTTTCCAAAAAAACCGCATTCATGTTAGCGACGCTGCTAGTGATGTGGTCGATGCCTAGCTGGGTCGTTATTCTATTAATATTCTTAAAGGCAGCTTGCGAAATAAACCCGTTATCGAAAGTAAAGGACAATACCTTAAATCCCATCTCAACAAGACGGTACAAAACGTAAGTGCTGTCCTTGCCCCCACTATAAAGCAAAAGACAGTCATAGGAACTGGTTTTTTTCTTCTGCGCCTCTTCCATAAGTGCGCGGAAATCCTCTGGCGACTTGAAGTAGTGCCGAACCTGTTGCTTATAGGTTTCATACTGACGGCATACGCTGCACACACCGTCTTCTATAGTGACACCAGGGTGTTGAGAATCAAGCAAGCATTTCTCACACACCTGCATTGTCATATTGTTCCTTACCCAAGAGGAGCCATTGTCACCTCTTGCTGCTTTATTGGGTTTACAATACCGAAATATAGCGGTCTCAACCTCCCCAAGATCGATTCGGTACCCTCTAAGTTTTACTTGCCTGTCAACTCTGCCCAGAAACTGGATTTTTCCATCAGCAAGCCATCGTGCCAAGTCTCCAGTCTTGTAAAGTCTCTGACCTGGTTGAAATGGTTTTGAAACAAAGCATTTTGCAGTCAAATCCTCCCTAGCCAAGTATCCTCTACCCACGCCGATCCCAGCAATGCAAAGTTCTCCAGTTTCTCCTACTGTTACTGGTTGTAGAGATTCGTTTAAGATATAGAGATTAACGTTCGGCAGGGCATTTCCAATTGGAACAAAACCAAGTTGTTCAATCTCTGATGGGACGACTAGATAGCTCGACGAATCCACACAACATTCAGCAGGTCCATAAACGTTCGTTATTTTGGGCGATGAATTACTGAACTTCGCTAAAAAATCAGTTACAACCTGTGGAATCAGGGCTTCACCGCCAATTATGAAATGACGCACGCAAAGTGTTTCCTCGGCGCTAAGCGTCGCATGACACAACATCTTGAGGTGCGCGGGCGTACCATCAGAGATATCAATTTGATGTTTATTGTAAAAACGGATAAGTTTCTTGGCATCTAATCTCACGTCCTCCGGAACAATAAACAACGTATGACCAAGTAACAGTGACAGAAAAATCTGCTGGACGGATGGGTCAAAAATAAAAGGTGCAACTAAGGCGATATTGAGGGGAACATCATAATCTTTTAATATCGTCTGGTTTAAGGCATCAACTAGATTAACAACACTCCTGTTTTCAATCATTGCTCCTTTTGGCTCACCTGTTGACCCTGAGGTATAGATGACGTAAGCGAGATCATTCGCTTGGCTGGAGTACTCCGTACTTGAAACCATATCTTGTGATGGACAGCGATCTGGCGACGGCTTCTGGTCAAGATATATAACTTGGTTATTTTCGATGTATCGTTCAGTAAATTCACGGCTTTGAATCAACTCTTTAATCCCCAACAGTAGATTAGCGCCGCTGTCATTAAGTATTTTCTTGTTTCTTTTGTCAGGATGGCTTGGAGCAAGCGGTAGATAGGTTCCGCCCACTTTCAGAATCCCCATGATACCGATAATCGTGTAGATTGAGCGATCGCTTACGATCGCGCAAATCTGTCCTTTGCTGAAACCATGAAGCTGCAAACGCCGTGCTAGCTGCTCTGCCTGCTCATCTAGTTGTTGAAATGTAAGCTTCTTGTCTTGGCTAACTAGCGCTACTCGATTAGGCACCTTTTTAACCTGCTCTGCAAAAAGGTCACAAATTGTTTTAGTTGTAGTATTCATTAGAGTATAGTAAAAATTTATGCAGTACACTATCACTTTCGACGCATGTAGGAGCATCCCTATTCTTCAGACAAGCGTTTGCTCGAATTAGAGAGCATAGTGCAAGGAGAGCATAGT
>CAZZYE010000163.1:7639-10916 GCA_964658145.1 uncultured Stigonema sp. | reverse complement strand
ACTACTAACTACTAATTTATTATTCCTTAAAAATGAGTAAACACTCATACTTCCTAGGCATGAATTTAGCTTGACTGAGTGCATCGATTAATGGCGTTTGGTAAAAGACTTACTAAAAATCGGAGGGTGTAAAATGGCAAACCGCAATAATTTCATCACTAATTTCTGGCAAAACGTACAACAAAATTCAGTTAGTTGGGGATCGTTAGCACTTTGGATCTTTGGGTTAGTTGTACTATTAGTTATGGTTACCAACTTTGCTAACACCTAGAACTCCCTGACAGTCAATAGTCCAAAGTCCAAAGGTTTTTGACTATTGACCAAGAACGGGGTGCGGAGTGTCGAAGTGCTTCGTTAAGCGCGTACTTTCTCCACACCCAACTCGGGAAGGAGCGAACGAATGCGCCACGCGAGAGAACAAAGAAATATTTGTTCCCTTGTTGGCGTAGCCCGATGAAACAAGACGTCCTTTGAACAAGCCCCTAGATTCATCTATGGGGTTAAGAGCCACGACCGACTCCGCACTCCGCACTTCTTTGTTTGACCGAATAATTGCTAATTCGTAATTCGTAATTAAAGGTAGCACCTTGTTTATTAATGGAAAAAAACAAATTTTTTCCTTGTTTCATGCGAACGGCGATCTGGAGGCTCCCTAAATAATTACGAATTACGAATTATAAATTACGAATTATTTTGACTATTGACCAAATCCCTTAGCTTGCTGACGCAACCATGAACTCAGAATCAGTTTCTGATGGCGCACCATCTTGTACTAGGGAAGGTGTAGTGTCTTTACGTTGTAACATCCTGCCTGCAAATGCCATCAAAGCATTTACCTTGCGGGTGCGCCACTCGTCCACTAGTTTCTGCACTTGAGTTGCAGACATGCGCCGCATCATTGCTTCATAGAGATATGCCGCATGACCAGTTTCATCCTTGGCGATGCTCAACATTCCTAACTTCAGGTTGTGGGCAGTTGGATCATCTTCAGGTAACACATTTGCCATCCGGGCAAAGTCAGTGCTTGCATCTAGCTCTAAAATGTAAGTGCTAGCCATAAATGTATCCCAGCTAACGGTAGCAGGTTTTAGCTGCTCTTGGGAGTAGCCTTCGTAGTAAATTGCAAATAAGGGACTGCGCCGTTGTTTTGATTGATTTTCCTCTGTGTTTTTCGGCAAACTTTTGAAGTCTATAACTCTTTTATTGAGCTGTTTTAAGGCATGGGCAAAAATTTGACCATGCCTTGTTTCATCTACAGCATGTTTTGTCAGTCTTTCTGCAAGCCAAGTATCGCCTTCTGCTGCGGCGCGATCGCTAAGTGCTTGCAGAAAAGGAACCGAACCAGACTCTGCTAACTGGAAACCTGCGAGAACGTTGGGGCGAGTTTTGGGGTCGCGCATTTGAGCCGCATAGTAATACGCAATAGCACCAGAAGCTGCTAGGTGCTTGACGTAAGTTAAAAAGTTCATCAGAGATTCCCGGTGACTGTGAGGAGTTTACATTTCTTATACTAATGAGAATTTTTGCTTTGGTTTGCTGGATCTGATACAATTTTTCGTTCCCTAGCAAAGCCAGGAAATCCTATCCGTGAAGCTCAGCCTCACGTTATACTTGTTTCTTCGGCTGTGACGAAATGGTAGGGTGCCGTACTGTGACAAGAGCGCACCATGATCAAGTAGACCACAATATAACCGTAGGGGCGCGGTTTCCGCGCCCTTACAATGTGGTCAATTCAATTGAAAACTGCTGTACCTTTCACGCTTTGCACCATACATAATTGAGCTTTATCTAACACCTTGCACCATTCTCAATCAGACCAGAGAAACCGGGTAACTCAGACGAAAAATCAAGGTAAACAGGTGCGCGTTAATCGCTCATATTCCCGGTTTCTAACACTGGCGCCAGATGTGAGTTACGCCACTTGCAATGACTGCCCAAAAGTCATAGGCTTTGGCAGAGGTTGACCATCTGACAAAGATGACTCAATCAGCATTTCTAAAACTTGATGGGCGTTTGTGAGAGCCTCTTCATAGGTATCTCCATGAGTATGGCAAAACTCTCCCCATTCAGGAAGACTGACAACAAAACACTTATCTTCGTCAGACCATTGGATAATTATGGTATAGTGATTCATTATTGTTCTTCGTCTTGAGCTTTACAGCTATTTTCAAATGATTAGACCACAAATCATAGGTAGGGCTAGAGCTTACCAAAAGCTCACGTGATAGACATTTGAAGTATTGGTGGACAGTGCCCACACGGCAAGAAAATTTCTGTAACGTAAAAAAAGCGAAGCCGAATTTATGCCACCTGTAATGACTGTCCTAATGTTGTGGGTTCTGGCAAAGGTTCACCGTTTTCCAAAGCTGTCTCAATTAAAAGTTCTAGCACTTCCTGTGCATTCTTGAGCGCCTCTTCGTAAGTATCTCCGTGTGTGCAAGGCTGCATTACATGAGTAAACTCAGGAAGTAAAACCACGTAGCATTGGTCTTCATTTGACCATTGAATAATGATTGTGTATTTCACGCTTCTGGCTCCTTATCTTCCATTTCTTTTAGTTGTTCAAGTGCATTTTTGACTTGCTTCTCTAAATAAAGTTTGGCATCGCTACCATCCTTGCCAGCGATAATGATGGCTTTAGGTAATTTCGGATGAATCCATTTACTATGGCTGCATGAACGCTGGTTGATAAGCAAATCCAGCTTGCTGCAACAAGCTTTTCAGTTCTCTAATTTTCTTGGGCATATCCTCAGCTTACGCCGGTACCTGAATCTTGTCACTACCCGCCAACCCAAAAGCGGCGTGAATAACTTGCAAAGCCTTAACACCTTGGTCTTGCGCCACCACACAGCTAATTTTAATTTCTGAGGTGGCAATCATTTGAATATTAATTTGGTATTTGGCTAACGCCTCAAACATTTTAGCTGCAACGCCTGGTTGTCCTACCATGCCTGCACCAACAATACTTACCTTGGCGATCGCCGCCTCCAAAACAACTTCACCCCAGCCAAAGAAAGCTGCTGCTTGTGCCAGCATTTTATGAGCAGCCTCTGCATCCATCTGTGCCACAGTAAAAGCAATATCCCGTCTGGGAATACCATCAATCACCCGACAGCGCTGAGATTGGATAATCATGTCAACACTAATATTGTGCTGCGCCAATAGTCCAAATAAAGAAGCCGCCGTTCCAGGACGATCTGGTACTTGACGAATTGCCAGACGCGCTTGATTCATATCTAGGGCGACGCCACGGACGGGGGAAGTGGGGTGTGGGGAG
>CAZZYE010000163.1:0-7608 GCA_964658145.1 uncultured Stigonema sp. | reverse complement strand
ACTCCCCACTCCCCACTCCCCCTACTTCTATCTCAAAGGCTTGACGGAGTGCAGTAACAGCGCGATCGCAATCTAGTGCATCAATCACGCAACTCACTTTCACTTCACTAGTGGAAATCATCTGAATATTCACAAAAGCTTCGGCGAGGGTGGCGAACATTTTAGCAGCAACTCCCGGTCGCCCGATCATTCCCGCGCCGACAATGCTGACTTTGGCGATATTTTGCTTTACCATCACCTCAGCCTCTCCCGTTCCGGCTTCTTTTTGAGAACGTAGAACGGGGGCGATCGCAGCTGCTACGGCTTCCGCCCGGTTTAAAATTGCGGACATTACTGTAAACGCAATGTCGTTTGTATTACCTTCATGAATCGACTGAATAATCAAATCTATATCTACATCCTGACGAGCAATTTCCCCAAATAATTGCGCCGCAACGCCTGGGAAGTCTGGTACTCGCAACAGTGCTACTTTTGCTTGGTCAGTGTCGAATTCTACATCAGCGACTGAACGGGCAATTTCTAGATTAATAAGCGATCGCGGTTGTGGTCGGGGTGAAATCACCAGAGTCCCTGGATCATCTGTCCAGCTAGAGCGTACTATCAATGGAACTCCGTAGTTCCGGGCAATTTCCACGGCGCGGGGATGCAGTACTTTTGCACCTAGGCTGGCAAGTTCCAGCATTTCATCGCTGGTGATTTCATCCATCAGCTGAGCATCTAAAACCAAACGGGGATCTGTAGTGAGAATCCCAGGCACATCGGTATAAATTTCACAATAATTTGCTTTTAAAGCCGCTGCTAGAGCCACCGCTGAAGTATCACTCCCACCACGTCCTAAGGTAGTGATTTCCAATTCCTCAATGCTGGTGATGCCTTGAAAACCTGCCACTACAACGACTTTATCCTGATTAAGATGCCTTTGGATGCGATCTGTTGCAATATGCAAAATCCGAGCGCGGGTGTGTTCGGCTTCAGTCACAATTCCTACTTGAGCACCTGTGAGGGAAATTGCTGGTTGTTCCAACTCTTGCAATGCCATACTCAGTAGAGCAATAGACACTTGCTCACCCGTGGAAAGCAGCATATCCAGTTCCCGGCGGTTAGGATTTTTAGAAATTTCCTGCGCTAGTTTAACAAGTCCATCAGTGGTTTTACCCATTGCAGAAAGCACCACTACAAGCGAGTTCCCTGCTTTAACAGTTTTGTAGACGCGCTGTGCAACAGCTTGAATCCGCTCTACTGAACCAACAGAGGTCCCACCGTATTTCTGAACTATGAGCGCCATAAATGTTTATTTAATCAAATCGTGCCTGAGAAATCGACGCCAGCTCTGAATAAAGAAGCCTGAGTTTGTTTCAATCCCTGGTAGGGATTAGTACAGAACCACGCTCCGTGCAATCAGGTTAAAATCCTGATAATTATCTTATTAATTATACACTGTTAGATGAGTGCGCTTCACTTTTTTTTAATTATATTTCTCGTACCATATCTAATTTCGTAGATGAAGAGTAAGCTTGCTGCTACTAGCAGTGACAACAAATCGTAAATTGCTCGATAGGCGAGTGTTGAACCTAAAACTGCGGCTGCCGGAATTTTTGCCGAAAGAAAATGCAAAACTACAATTTCAAAGACTCCTAACCCAGCAGGCACATTGCTCACAACACCTGCGAACATCGCCAGTGAGTAAATTCCCAAACAGTCTAGATAGGATACGGATGTATTAACGGGAAGCAGGATATAAAGAACCATCGCAGCTATCATCCAGTCAAAGCTAGAAACTGCTATTTGAGCGAGACAGATCTTTAAAGAAGGAAATCGAAACTCGTGAGAGCGGATACTTAAAGGTTCTTTAATAAAAATACTTCCTAACAAATAGGCAGCAATCAATAGTAGAAAAACCACGCCGAGGGGACGCGCGGTTGCGAAAGGCAAATGCAGTTGGGTGGGGATTGTTAGAGGATTGGCAGTAAATATTACACCAGCAACTGTAAATACACCTAACCAAAAAGTCAGATTCGCAAAAGCAATGACTTGAGCAATTGAGACAGCTGATACTCCCCAACTTGAATAGAAACGATAGCGGATAGCACTGCCAGTAAGCAAGGCAAAACCGATAGTATTGCCCAATACAGAACTAATGAAGCCAGTCAAAGCAACTTTTTTCCAGGCAAGAGGGCGACCGATATAACTAAAGCCCAAGAGATCGTACCAGATCATCACTAGATAGCCCAAGGCAGTCAACCAAATTGACAAACTTAAGCGACGAGTGGGAATTGCTGCTAGAGAGTTGAGCACATCACGGTAGTTATACCCACGCAGTTCATGGGCGATCGCCCATACGGAAAGTGCCAGAAGCAGCAACCCAAACAAAGAGCTAAAGTCGAGCCGGAGCTTTTTGAGCATACAGGTAGAGGGGGGAGGGGAGTAGGGGGAGTAGGGGAATAGTTATTTCTGTAGCGATCCACAGAGCGCGTTCGTAGCGTGGTTCTGCCGAATACTGCCTATTGTTTATCTTTATCTTTAGTTTATAAACAACATCCGATCCGCTCTTTTATCCTCACAACTCATTGTTTTTAACATTTCTACTATAGAAACATGATTGTTGTTAGCGGATATACAAATAAGGGATGATAGAGGGCAGTTAAAGTTCGGTGTTCATAAAACTTACTACTATTACGCTAACAGTAATCGCTACATCATATCATATGGACTTCTTCCTTCTTTGCCACCAAGAGACTCCTCAACAAGGAAAAATCTGTCTAGTTGGCGTCATTAATCCTACTGACCTTCACCCTCACCATCTTCCGATAGATAATTCACAGGTCGGGGTTTTTTCTTTTCTTGTAGAAACGTGGCTTTGCTTTTGCTCGGTCGGCAAATTTCACAATATAATGGTCGAAGTGTAGCATATGATTCGCGTACAGTTGGTTGGTTACATTGCTTGCAGATGAATTTGTAAGTGCGAGTGTGAATCAAGCGTTTGTGCGCTCTGACCGTATATTCTTTAACTTGAACCTGTTTCGACGCCATTGGACAATCAATCTCTGTTACGTTGATATTTGATGATATTACTTTTAGCAAAGTCATGCTTATGGATATAGACCGATTTATCTCCTGTCTGTTTGAAGCTCGAGACTATTATCAGAACACCCTTGACCATGCTCTGTCCCAGATTGAACACATCAATGCGCTGCTTGAGGGTTTGGGGTCAGAGCATCCCCTTAATACTACTTCAAACTTAAGACTGAACATCGATCCACACCCATTAAGCGAGAGTCCAGAAAAACTGTCACAGCCAGAGCCAAATGGTGTTGTGAGTAACTTGGACGGAACGACACATGAGGAGGAATCAAACCAAAGCTTAAAAGAAGCTGCAATTGAACTCAATCAGGTAAAGGAAACTATTGCACCCGCCTCACAAGAAGAAACGACGACTACTTTATCACAAAATTCTTCGATTGAGGATGCAAAATCAACTGCTGACTTTACTACATCCAAAGTATTAGATGCAACAGAAAAAGAGAGCGTAAACGGCTATACATCCCAAAACAGCCTTGTTGAGTCCAATATTAAATCTGAAGCCAACCAGAAACTTACTCAACAACAATCAAAAGCCTTAGAACCAAACAAACTAAAGGGAGCGATTAACAATAGAAATAAGCGAATTCCGCCCCGCACTCGTCCAATTAACATCCCCTTCGTCCCCAATTTAGCAGGGATGAGACTAGGAGATGCTATTCTCAATGTCCTCCAAGAAAGTCCTGATTCAGTTTATCAGACCGATTATATCGTTCGTTCGGTATATGGTGAATTAGAAGGTAATCTCCTTAGAACTGCTAAAGATCGGGTGACTAAAGAATTGTCTAGGGGATATAAAATGGGGCGATGGTATCGTCTAGCTGATACACCTGGATATTATACAGTCAGCAAACAATAGACGATTGGCAAGTTGAACGCATGTGCGCGTATGGAGAAAAACTATGAAAAATTATGAATGCTGAATTATGACTTATAAAAATTTTCATAATTCAGCATTCATAATTCAGATCTCATTTTCATCCTGAACAGGGATTAATACAGCATAATTATTTGTTACACAATACACTTCTCCCCAATCTATTTGTATTTTCCGGATAATCTTTAATGAACCACTTTCAACATAAAATTCTGCTACTGTTTTCGGTGTTCACCCTATTTGGCTGTAATTACTCGCAAGATGTACAAGCATCGGGCAAAGAAATTCTCCTACCGCCACAGCCGAGTGCTAGTGCCTTGGCTATCCCCTTAACCTATAAAATAGAAAGCTACAATAGCCGAGTCATGGGGGAAATCCGCACTTACGGGGTTTCTTTACCTCCTGGCTATGTGGAAAATCCCACTCAGCAGTATCCTGTGATTTTTCTCCTTCACGGTGGACACGGCAATCCAGAAGACTGGTTTGCAAAAAAGGGAGCCGCACTAAAAACCCTACAAAAACTGTATACCGCAGGCAAGCTCGTACCCAGTATTGTGATTACACCAGATGGCAACGATAAACGTGGTTCTAGTGCCCATTGGGATCCCCAATATATTGATGGTCCTCATGGTCAAGTTTCCACAGCGGTTGGAGATGAACTAGTGAAAGTCATCAAAGACCGCTATCGTACACTACCCAACCCAGATTTTTGGGCAATGGGTGGGCTATCTTCCGGTGGCTGGGGTGCAATGAATGTAGGATTACATAACTTGAATAACTTTTCAATTTTATTTAGTCATAGTGGTTACTTTAAAGATAAGAGCGGTCCGCAAAATAGCCCGATCGCCTATATTAAGACCATCCCCGATCAAGAGCAAAAACGGTTGCGGATCTATCTAGATTCAGGTAAATTGGATATCGAAGAACTTGAAGAAGCCCGAAAGTTTTCTCAAGTGCTAGGGAAATTGCGAATTTATAATATGTTTCGGCAGTATCCTGGAAGTCACACTTGGAATTACTGGCGCGAACATCTATCAGATTCTTTAACATTTGTGGGGGAGCAATTTAAAATAGCGCAAATAGCACATACGACTGAAAGTGTAGGCTTGAATCAGCATAAAAATAATCACAATCCTTAACATTTTCTGAGTTAACAGTATTCAGGATTCAGTAAATTGTTAACTGATTACTGTTAACAATACCTTCGCTCTTATTACCCTCACTCTATTCGTGTGGGGCTATACAAACACTCGTGTGCCTCCGCAGCCTGCAAGAATTCTAGCCCACGGAGGTGGGCTTTGTACGTGTAGCCGAGCCAGCGCGCATGAGGAGGGTTTCCCGCTACTAGGCGACTGGCGTCCAGGCTTATAGCCTGTAGGGCTTTTCAGAAATTGGCGTTGGCGAAGCCTGTCCCTTAGGACAAGGTATTGGTTAATTCACTGGCATAAATAAACGACATCGTTGACAACACATGACAAAAACTCCTCTGACCCATGCTCCAATATCGTTCAGTTAAGGCGTTGATCCCCCTAACTCCCCGATCCTCGGGGAGCCAGCGCCCAATGTACAGGTTTCCCTCCTTACATCTTGCACCACCCCCAGAAACCCGGTTTCTGGTAGTGGTGCAAGATGTAACTTAAGATACAACAATTCTGGTCTGGTACAGATGACGGCTGAAACTATTTCCACAAGCATCTTAAATATTCGCTATCCTAAAATAGATTAATAGTTTGAAAAAAGTTATGAATTATGAGTCTTCATTCAAAATTTAAAACTCAATGCTCACAACTCAAAACTTTTAAATAATAATGATGTATGGGCAGGTTTAACAATATATGGTGCCTGCTGAAACTTTAAAGGGTTAAACCTGCCCCTACTAATGGTTAATGACTGATGTCTAATGACTTAAGAACCCGGATTGGACTTTGGAGTGCAGCAATTCTGACAGCTTTAGTCGGAGTGGTGAATTTGGTGTCATCGGTGACACCAAACTTGCACGAGCGAGGTCACTGGTTAAAGCAATTTTTGCCCTTTGACATTCGTGCAAGCGGTCATATATTTGCAGCACTGACTGGGTTTGTTCTGCTGACACTTGCCACTAACTTATTGCGCCGGAAACGAGTCGCTTGGTTGCTTACCGTTGGCTTGCTGACGATTTCTATTTTCAGTCACTTACTGAAGGGACTGGATTATGAAGAAAGTCTTCTCAGTGGAGTACTGCTGGTGCAATTACTCCTAATGCGCCATGTGTTTACAGCAAGATCGGATCGTCCTTCGATTGCTGCCGGAGTTCGAGCATTGATTGGTGCTTTGCTCTTTACGTTAGCATACGGAACTGTCGGATTTTACTTGTTAGACGGTAAATTTTCGGAGAATTTTAATTGGGGTGACGCCGTAGCTCAAACTATGGCAATGTTCTTTACAGAAGATAATGCGGGACTGCGACCAAAGAGCCGATTTGGAGAATTTTTCGCCAATTCTATCTATATTATTGCAGCAAGTACCTTAACTTATGCGCTGCTGATGCTGTTGAAGCCAGTGTTTATACGTAATCCGGCTTCCACCTACGAGCGACAACGGGCAAGGGAAATTGTAGAAAATTATGGACGCTCTTCTTTAGCAGCATTTACATTATTAAGTGATAAAAGTTACTTTTTTAGCCCGAGTGGACGCAGCGTCATTGCTTATGTCCCTAAAGGACGGGGTGCGATCGCCTTAGGTGACCCCATTGGACCAATTGAAGACCGTAAAGAGGTAATTTTTAGCTTTCAGCAGTTCTGCCAACGCAATGACTGGTATCCTGCATTTTACCAAACTTTGCCTGATGATATAGACCTCTATCGGACATTGGGGTTTAACGTGATTAAGATTGGGGTAGAAGGGATCGTAGACCTTCAAACTTTTACCTTACAAGGAAAAGCAGGTAAGAATCTCAGAACACCACTGAACCGCATGACTAAGATGGGGTACGAGGTCAAGTTTTACCAACCCCCAATCGCTGATGATTTGTTGCGCCGCTTGAAGCCGGTCAGCGATGAATGGCTGCAAATGGTGCAAGGTTCAGAAAAACAGTTTTCTTTAGGTTGGTTTGACGAAGCTTATCTGCGCGAGTCGGAAATGGCTGTGGTACACTCTCCCCAAGGTGAAATCGTCGCCTTTGCCAACCTTTTGCCAGAGTACCAGCTCAACGAAATTACTAACGACATGATGCGCTACCGTCGTGCTATTGAGAATGGGATGATGGACTTTTTATTTATTTCCATGTTCCAGCACTGCAAAGAAAGAGGCTACGATAGTTTTAATATCGGTCTTTCTGTGCTTACAGGAGTTGGTGACACTGAGGAGTCACGCCGTTTGGAAAAGGTATTGCGCTATCTTCACCAGCATTTGAGTCGGTTCTACAACTTTCAGGGCTTGCATGCTTACAAAGAGAAGTTTCACCCACGTTGGGAACCACGCTATATGGTTTACCCCAGCTTAACAGCTTTACCCGATGTGGTTGTAGCATTGGTTCGGGCAGATTCAGGCGATCGCCTCCTCGATTATTTCCGACCTGGAGGCTGATTGAGGAGTGAGGAGTTAGGAAGAGACGTTCCGCCGGAACGTCTGTACGGGAGTGAGGAGTTAGGAGTTATTATTCTCCCTCATCTCCC
>CAZZYE010000162.1:0-10926 GCA_964658145.1 uncultured Stigonema sp. | reverse complement strand
CTGTAAGGCGCTTATTAAATCTTGCGGTTAAAAATGAGCGAACGTACAGTCATGAAAATCACGGGGATGTCTTGGGTTTGAGGATTCGCCTTCAGCCGTCTACAGGTTTCAAATCCATCAATCCCAGGCATCATCACGTCCAGCAAAATTAAATCAGGTGGATTATATTCAACCTGAGCGATGGCAGTTTCACCATCAGTTAATACGGCTATCTGCCAATCGTTATCACTTAAAATATAAGAGAGAAATTGTAAATTATCAGTATTGTCATCGACAAGTAAAATAGTGTTTTTATGTTGATTTTGAAGTATGTATCTTTTTACAGTAATTGTTGGTGTTAAATGTTTAAATTTTTGTTTTTTTTATTTTAGCTTTGCCTATCTTGATAGGGTTGGAGGAATTCCCGGATTTTTTTCACATAAAAACAGATGAGACAAATTTCTCATCCTGTTGTTCAATTTTTTCGACTTGCTTGATTCAGCTGTTAATGCGACCTTGCCTAGAGCATCGATTCAGTAATCAAAAACCTAACCCCCCAGCCCCCTTCCCTACAAGGGAAGGGGGAGAAAAACTCCCCTCCTAGGGGAGGGGTTCTTCTCGGATTACTGAATCGGTGTTCTAACGTGCGTCATAGACTCCGGCAAGTTCCTCCATGAGAGGAGGCACAACAGAAGGTGAAAGGACGAAGGATATGTCCTTTACCCAGGCGTTTACAGGATATCTAGTTATATAGTTCCCACAAAGGCACCGCAAATTACCACATATCCAATAATTGTGGAGATCTGCGAGGGAGATTGGTGAACAGAATTTACTCCGATGCGTACATTCTGTGAAGTTGTGAAGTATTAATCCCGAATTTATAACTGGTAATTATAGCACAAAGCAATGAGTTTTTCTTTGAGGCGATCGCGCACACGAGAACGGCGACACAATAAAAATGCTTTAACGAACCACAAAGACGCGATCAAACACAGAGAGGTGATATCGTCATTAGGAGTGAAGCTACTTCTCGATACTAGTGTGTGGCGTGCGAGCATAGTTAGTAAAAAATTGAAAAATAATTTACAAATCAATTGCCACCATGAGCAACGCTATTCCAGAGGATTACAGAAATCTTTTAGTTGAAGTAAAACAACGTATTCGCTCCGCCCAGTATGAAGCACTCAAAGCAGTCAATAAAGAACTGATTGCTCTTTACTGGGATATAGGACGGATGATTGTCACCCGACAGCAGGGAACTAGTTGGGGTAAATCAGTAGTGGAACAGTTAGCAAAGGACTTGCAGGCTGAGTTTCCTGGGATCAGTGGGTTTTCTGTCCGCAATATTTGGAATATGCGGAGTTTTTATGTTGCGTACAGCCAAAATGAAAAACTGCAACCATTGGTTGCAGAAATTGGATGGACTCACAATCTAGTCATTCTGGAAAAGTGCAAGGATGACTTAGAGCGAGAGTTTTACATCCGCATGACTCGCAAGTTTGGTTGGACAAAGAACGTTTTGATACACCAAATTGAGAATCAAACTTATGAAAAGACTCTGCTAAATCAAACCAATTTTGATCAAGTTGTATCAGAGGAAATACGTAACCAGGCAAAACTAGCAGTCAAGGATGAGTATACTTTTGACTTTTTGGAATTAGCAGACGAACACAATGAACGGCAGCTAGAGCAAGCAATTTTGGCAAGGGTGGAACCCTTTTTGCAAGAAATGGGCGGGATGTTTACTTTTATGGGTAGCCAGTACCGTTTAGAAGTTGGCAATCAAGAATATTTTATTGACCTACTGCTATATCACCGTCAGTTGAAATGCTTGGTGGCAATTGAACTAAAAACTGGAGATTTTTTGCCTGAGTATGTAGGCAAAATGCAGTTTTACTTAGCTGTGTTGGATGATTTAGTTCGTTTAGAAGACGAAAACCTTTCCATTGGGATTATTCTCTGTAAATCCAAAAACAAAACGATAGTGGAATATGCATTGAGGGAATCGAACAAGCCTATTGGAGTAGCAACTTATCAGAGAGTTTCCACTGTGCCTCAAGAACTTAAACATCAACTTCCAGATCCAGAGCAAGTTGCCAAGTTGCTAGAGGGAATGGAATGAAAATTATGAAGTCTAGAGTAACTTTTTAATCATCAGGCTACAGTAACTCTTAATTTTTGCCGGAGATGGATGCCATGATGATGGAAACCAACGTCAAGAGAATTTTTATGCATATTCATCTCAACTACGATGATTTCTCTCAAATGCCAAACGAGTTACGCACTCAGTTCTACCAGTGAGTTTATTTAGATAAATTACGCAAAATTTGGAGGAACAACAATGACTAGAGATAATCTCCTGTCCCGAATTTCTATCGACCCGAATATCTGTTTTGGGAAACCTTGTATTAAGGGACATCGCATTTGGGTATCTTTAATTCTGGACTACTTAGCCACTGGAATGACTATTGAGGAAATTCTTGAGGCTTATCCAAGTATAGAAAGAGAGGATGTCTTGGCTTGTATTGCTTATGGTGCGGAAATGGCAAGGGATTGTTATGTCGAAATTCCTCTACGTAAAAATGAAGCAGAAACAAAGTGAAACTTAAACTGGATGAGAATGTTGATCTTCGTGTTGTCACCTTCTTGCGTTTGGCTGGACATGATGTGGCAACAGTGCCAGGACAAGGCTTGAGTTCAGCACCAGATGAGGAATTAATTGATATTTGTCGCCGTGAGGATAGATGCTTAGTTACTTGCGATCGCGGATTTGGGAATCGCGTTCGGTTTAATCCCTGTGACTATTCAGGAATAGTGGTGGTTCGCCTGCCATCTCGCGCTACTTTTCCAGACTGGCGCAAAGCTATAGATACATTAATCCTTGGGTTAGAACAAGCAGAAGTTGAGGGAAAACTATGGATTATCCAACAAGGAAAAATTCAAGAGTATCGCGCTGAACAAGAAGAAACAGATTTATGACTGAATTTGACGATCAATTTGAAAATTTGCCAGAAGATGTCCCAGACTGGGACGAAGAAACAGAAAATGATGATTCTCCTGTAAAACGGGAACTGCTAACTATTCGGTTCACGGATTGGTTTCGATATCGTACAAATCGCATAACTGATAAAGCTTTTGCTGTATACGCTTACGCATACTGTCAGGCGCAACAATCGCGCATTCGTCCCAATATCGCAAGACTTCTCTAATCAACCAAAAATGATTTACGACTTTCCGCACTACCTGTCGCACTTCTCCGACAATTTCATCTTCTAAGTCTTCCCCTGGTCTACGTTGATAAGCTTTTTTCAGCCAACCCTGAAAGTGTAAGTACACTTTGATAGAATCTAGCTCACCTCGCCAACTGCCACTGATTGGGACAATTGACTGAATGCGGTCAAAACGCAAGCAACGGTTATGCCATAGTTCTGGTAAATCTGGGATGTCATTTTCTACATCTTGAGTTTCTTCACACCAGATTAATAGAACGAAAATTACAAAAGCAGCAAGAGAAGCTGAGGGAAAAGTTAGTTTTTTCTCAAGAGTTTATTCAGCAGAAGCAGGATTTATTCAATGAATCTAAAGGCGATCCATTTGAGTTTGTTCAGCTAGACGAGCAGAATAATCCAGAGAATTTCAAGGATATTCGTGCGATCGCCAAGAACTTTACCAAAATGGCAACCGATCAAATTAACTCAACCCGTGGCGATATTTTCACTCAGTGCATAACTGAGATGTATCGCCTGTTAGAAACTGAGCCAAGCGATTCATTGCCTCAACCATTGCTTACTGAGCAACCTGTTTTGCCAGAGATGCGATCGCCTGGAGACGACAGCAAAGAATTTTGTTACTCCTGCGGGGTTGCGCTTGACCCCAAAACTGCGCGATGGCAAGTTTTAAGATTCATGTTTGAGCGACCTTCTCAACGTCGCCAGTCAGCTTCGAGTGAAGGTAGACCTTATATCTGCTCTTCCTGTTCAGCATTAGCCTTTGCTTCTCCACTCAAAGTCACAGATGAAAGCGTTATTCTGCGGCTTGAACCTGCTGATGGTAACACTGTTTCTGAAATAAAAATCAAAGACTACATCAGAATGCTGACGAATAAACAGATGCATTTGAGTGCAGGGCGCTATTTAAGTTTGACTTCAGACCGGACAAATGCAGGAGAATTGGCATCTCAAAAGCTGGGTCAAGTGCAGTATGCCATTGCTAAAGCAGGCTCTTTTTTTCCTATTGAAGTTTTAGCTGATTTTCAATTTTTTTTAATTCCTCAAGGTAGTCAGCCAATCAATCTACAAAGTAGGCATCTAATTTTCATTAAAGGATTGATGGACAGTTATAATCAGCCAATTATTAATGCTGGCAAAGAAATCAATATGACTTTAGGAGATGCAGTGCGTTATGTGCAACAGGATTTACCTTATCTAGCAGACTATACTCTAACAAAAGTTGCCCAGTTCTCAGACGAATTTAAATTAGAACAAGTTCGTGAGCGATACTGGCAGGCGATACAAAAGGATTTGGATAAAAAAGGAGTTTCTATGGGTTCAGATAACCAATTATCAAAACGAGCTAGGTTATACAGAGATGTAGCTGCATTAACTGGCTTGACTTATGCATTTGCTCAGTCTTTAGAGAGTACAGCAAAAAAAGCTATGAAGCAAGAAGATGTTGAGCGAGAGGTTAGCAAGTTGATTGAGAAGGTTGATGATGCTGTTGCATTTTGCTACTACGCTACCCTTGGAGATGAAACAAAAAAGAGTGTTCAAGCTCGGTTATACCAAAAGCCTGATAACTACTTTATTTATGAGCAAGTTAAAAAGCTACTGGAGGAGACTTTGGGCATTTCTAACAGACAAGAGCAAGATGAGAGAGGGATTTATCTGACTCTATATGCTGATGATGTTTTAAGAGCATATACCTACTTTGCAGAAGATAATTACATTCAACCTAAAGATTGGAATGAGTTGACCTATCAACTCAAACTTTCTCTTTACACTCGTTTTCCTGAACTGGTTCGCAAGCTGAAATCTACAAGTGAGAAATAACTATGGCAACTGGACTTCCTAAAACTGATGATAAGCATCCACGTCTACACTTTGATATCTACGCAATTTTGGAAGGCTCTCAAGAACTCTACTTGGGTCACGAAGTACAGGTGAATGTTAACTTGGTTGAGTCTGTCAAACTAACGACGAAGGATGGGCGATCGCTAGAAAAATGTTACATCTCCCCGACAAAACGACGTGGAGTCGAACGACGCAGTTTGATCTGGGCACCAGTCAAAAACGGAGAACTGCTGGGAGACAAGCTAAAGTGCGGCATTCCTGAAACCTGCGCTTTGCCAAACTGTCCGATTTGCGCTCCCTATGGTGGTTTAATTGCTGGGAAAAAGACCTTGATTGGTCGGGTTACACATGGCGGCGGTGTAGCGGTGCAAGATATTTATCCAGTGGAAAAGCAAAGAGCTATGCATCCTGCACGCATTGTCAATCAGAAAGAAGAAACCCCGATTCCGTTTAAGCGCCAGTATAACCAGCCTGGAATTCTCTACCCTGTCTCTACCCATGCGTTGAGTGTCACCGACGCAGAGTTTGCTTCTGTTGCTTACGCTTTTCTAGATTCCTTGCCTCGCATTGGTTCTGGGAATCCGAAGGGGATTGCGATCGCTGAAACCGTTGACCAAATGCCTCTTCTAGTTGTGGATCGCTACCTTGTTCCCAAAGGCAAGCGCCCAGTTATTTCTCCTTCAATTACTGACCCACAAGAGGCTATTAGCGACTTCCTTCGCCTTGCCAAAACTCCAGAAGCAAACAATAATCATATTCAAATCGCGCATTTTGAGCGCTGGATAGGGGATGCTGCTTTGGAAAAATTACAGGAGTATTCCTGCCAGTTCGTAGATACTGTTTTACAAGCATGAATTATGTACTGTGTTGAACTAAAAATTCAACCCACGGCAGCTATGACCTTCCGCATACTGCCTGGGTCAATTCTCAACATTGCCACCTATCCTTTTGTTCCTCCAACTACTCTATCTGGTTTCTTGCGTAGGTTAGGCATGATGAGTGTTGGGTTAGACATTCCCGAAACTCGCGTCAACAATGATAACCCACCAATTTATGCTTTACCTCCACATTACTTGGCTTTAGGAGCATATCCAGTTAAAGGAACCTTGAGCGCAGTACATAGAACTTACCGCAAAGGAATGCGCGAGTTTAACCATGATGCCTTTTCCAGACTTTACCAAGATGGAGATAAGGAAAACTTTCAACTGCACACTTGGGAATATTTGATTGCAGAACAACTGGTAAGCTATGTAGTAGCTAATTCTCCAAAAGGATTGGAGCATTTTCGAGACTTGAAAGGTTACGGCTGCAAGCTAGGTAAAGAAGGTTTTGCCATTGTTTTAGAGGTTTCAGAAATACTGGAGTTACGTCAGGAAACCGCTACAGGTTATCCTTCAACAATTGTGCCGATGGAAACTCTGTTGCAAAGCAATCAGTTTGTAAGCGGGTGCGATATTTATAACCTCTATCGCTACAAATGGGCGACAGATGCCCAAACCCAATCTGAGCCAGAAGGATTTCTGGACAATCAGCCAACCAAAGTAGAGGGATTTGTCCCGTTTGTTGCCGCCTATTTTTCAAAACCAACGGGTTATGCTCCTACCCTCGAATACTACACTGATGGAAATGAAATTAATATCCCTGTCTCTATTGTAAACCTGTTGAAAGGTGAAGTTTATGCCTAAACCAGAACGCAAATATCGTTTCAACTTTGGTCGAGTTTTTTTCCCCGGTGAAGTTAATCCAATTCCTGCTGAAGTACGTTTTCAACCACTAGGTAATCATGTAGGCAATGTCAGGAAATTGGTGAAGTGTTGGTGTAAAAACAACTTTCCCTCTGAGTCTTCATTCGACCGAGTTCTCGAAGCCGCAAGCATTCATGACAATGGTAAACCACAAAGGTTTGAACTTATAGCAAAAATTGCCAAAGGAAAATTTAAAGAATACATCTATTCCTTTAGAGGGCATCGCTTCTTAGCTAAAAGTAAAAAAGATGCTTGGGCAGAAGCTTTGGCAATTGGACATCATGATTTTTCTGTTGAAGATATCTGCCGTGATGGTTATACCCTGAAAAAAGAACAGCGTTATGCTGAAATATTAACTAAAGAGCCGCTTGCATATGCGCGTGAACTTTACATTCTAGAAATGTGCGATCAGATTGAGGCTGAGTTAGCATGCCGAGTTTTTCAAGATGGAAAACAGGCAGAGTCTCGCGCTTTTATGGACTTTACCATTGCAGAAGATGAGTCAGAGCCTACAACTTATCTGATAGACCCTTGGGCATTTGAGCCATTAAACTCCATTGAATTAACTTTTAGGTGTTGGTCAATGCGACCAGCTGAATTCGATGCAGATGGAGAGTTGCAAAAGTGCTTAAAAGATGGTCGAGAGGGGGATTTAGGCAAGACGCTTGACCGTATAACTAAACACTGGTGGCTATCTCAGCAGGGTCAGCCAAAGGAATCTATTTCCAAAACTATTATTCTCAAACCTTATCGCTCAGCCATTACATCAAAAGAGTGGACAGCAAAAGATTTCTATCAGCAGTTAGCAGGTTTTACACCTAACCCGATGCAAGCGGAGATGTTTGAGGCAATTTACGCTCCCAATAATGAAAAACATCCTGCAATTGTGCTGAAAAGTCCTACTGGTTCAGGTAAGTTTGAGTCAGTCTTGTTTCCAGCATTAGCATCAAATTATCGCCTAATTCTGCCTTTACCCGCTCGTAGTTTGTTAGAAGACCAGAAGGAGCGTATCGAAAAATACCTGAAAAAGTTTTCCATACTGCAAAAAGATAGAGAAGTTTCTTTGGTTGTAGACACAGGCTCACAGATGTATCGCTGGGTGTACAAAAATGGGGATGAAACCAAACGCACCTCAAATCCCCGACGACATTTGTACAAAGGTGATGTCATTCTCACAACATTGGATAAATTTCTCTATCGTTACTTTGGTTTCGGTGACAAACAGAAGTCATTTACCTTCCCCTTAAGAATACATCTAGAAAAAACACTTATCTGTTTTGATGAAGCTCACAGCTATGATGAAATTTCCTTCACAAACTTTCACAGTTTAGTCAAAGCACTTTACGAAGCAGGGCGATCGCTCATCCTGATGACAGCCACAATGCCTAAGGAGCATATTGAACGCTTTGATTATCTCGACTCTATTGATTATATCGATGAAACTGAAAAGGTTGAAAAACTCAAGCAGTTTCAGCAGCAAACTTTAAGACAACCTTACCTCAATCAAAAAGGCTTTGAATGGATTAGCCATATTCAGCGTGATTCTAAAGTACCTGAGATTTTCCAACATGAATTTTCTCAAATAATTCTCCGAGAGTGGACGGTAAAAACTAACCGCAGTCTAATTGCAGTGGTTGAACGAGTCAAAGATGCTGCCGCTATATACCAGCACGTTAGTAATCATTTTGGTGGCAACACTGATGCTCTTGGAAGGTTTTTATTTCTCTATCATGGTAGAATTGCCGACCAACTTAGATCAAATATCTATAAACAACTGCAAGAACGTGATTCCAAAAATCAGCCTTACCTTTTAATTACAACAAGTGCAATAGAAGTTGGTTGTGATTTGAATGCTGAGGTGCTTGTTTCCGAAATTTGCCCTCCAGAAAACTGGATTCAAAGAGCAGGACGTTGTAACCGTAAAGGAAATATTTCTGATGCCAAAGTTTTAGTGATAGGTAATTCTATCCCTGATGCAAACAGCTTAGATGAGTCCGGGTGGCAAAAATATCAAGAAACACTAACATCATTAGAAAACTTTGATACTCAAGCGATTGCCGAATGTATTTCACGTTCAAAGCATGTTGATGACTATCGAGTAGTGGAAGTATTTTCAATGCTACACGACTACGTTTATGGTGCTGACCTCACTTGTAAAAGTGCTCATGAAAAAGGTTTAGTAATCACTCGCAGTTGGACACCCTCGGCAACATTAATTTATAAAGATGGAAGCAAAGACCCGCATAAAATTACAGTTCCCATTGATCGCTTGATTAAAAATGACAATAACCAGTACGCTAATACTCATGTGTACGAGCATTACTATAATCAGGAAAGAACTCACTGGGATGTACGAAATTTAGGATGGGGTTCAGCCTACTTAAAAGATATTGTAATTGAGATTCACCAAAGTAATGAAGCAGTTCTAATGTATGAAGATAAACCAGAGTACCCTTACAACCCAGAACAAGGTTTTGTAGAACTACCAGGTATCTTCATTAAACTCAAAACCAACGACTTTGAGGAAAAGTTACTCTGTAAGCATACTGACAATAAATCAGCGATTATTACATATACAAAAGCTTTAAATCCCCAAACTTATCAAGTTTCCTGAAAATGCCCCACAGTCTCGTCCTCAACCTATTTCCCCAATCTCCCATTTACCCACAATTCTTAACAGGTAGGCATCTCCACGCCTTATTTTTAACCCTCGTCAGTTCCGTGGATAGAGAACTAGGCGATCGCCTCCACGAATCCACTGCTGACAAAGCTTTCACCCTCAGCCCCCTGCAAGTTCCATATCACCATACCAGCAAAAGCAGACCACATCACACCTTGCAATGGGAGCATGACCAACCTATCCCCACAGGGACTTCTTGTTGGTGGCGCATCTCCTTACTAGACGATACCCTATTTAGTCAACTTACCCAACTGTGGCTGAATCTTAACCCCTCTCAACCTTGGCATCTGGGTTCTGCTGACTTATATATTACCAGCATCCTTGGCACTCGCCAACTCACACAACCTTGGGCAAATGCTACTACCTACCCTCAATTGTACGAGCAAGCTTCTGATTCTGAACGCCAGATAGCCTTGAGTTTCTGCACTCCCACTAGCTTCCGTCAAGGTGAATTTGATACTGCTTTACCAACGAGAGAATGCGTGTTTAACAGTCTCGTCCAGCGCTGGAATAAATATAGCGGTATTTCCCTGAAACCGAATCTGACAGAAGTCATTTTTCCCAGTTTTTTTAATATGCGCACTGTCATAGCAGCCGACTCTCGCAGTAAATTTATCGGCTGTGTAGGCGAAATTAGCTATCGAATATTGGGAGATGTTGACCCATTAATTATCAAACAAATCAATGCCATAGCTAATTTTGCTCTCTATTGTGGTGCAGGACGCAAAACTACGATGGGTATGGGAATGCTGCGACGATTATATATGACAAAAGACAATCTTCACTGATAAATATCATGAGTGACAATGATTATATTCCAATTGCTGCCCTCAACCAATATGCTTATTGCCCTCATCGTTGTTGGCGGATATTTTGTGCAGGCGAATTTACCGAGAATCACTACACAATTGAAGGAACTAGCTTGCATGAACGTGTCCACACATTAGGAGAAGGACATCGCGAGGAAACTTGGCAAGTACGTGCAATTTGGTTAAAATCCGAGCGTTATCGGTTGATTGGTAAATCAGATTTAATAGAAGAAACTGATGGTCATCTTTACCCTATAGAATACAAGCGCGGACGTAAGGGGGAGTGGGACAATGACGAAATGCAAGTCACCGCCCAAGCGCTTTGTTTAGAAGATATGACTGGTGAAAAGGTAACTCAAGGTTATATCTACTACGCAGAATCTCATCAGCGTCAGTTAGTAGAAATAAATGCTGAAATGCGATCGGCTACTCTAGCGACAATTCAAGCTGTCACTACTTTGCTCGAAACCGGAAAAATGCCGCCAGCAGTATACAACCAGCGTTGCTCTGGTTGTAGTTTGTATTCACAATGCTTACCGCAAGCAACAGCAAAAGTTAACCGCTATCAAGAAGCAAATTAATACTCGCTTTTAAAAGAATTATGGCAATCATAAACGATCCTTAAGAGGGAACTCTTAACAGGG
>CAZZYE010000161.1:0-10936 GCA_964658145.1 uncultured Stigonema sp. | reverse complement strand
ACGACCGAATTCCGTTACACACATGATGCTCAATTTGTATAGTGCGTAAGTTCTATAATAAACCAAAAAACGAATAAAGCTAGTTAAATGGCTGATAAAACTTATCCCATAGCTCATGCCAAAATAGGTACTCAAGATGGTTTTCGTTTACCTCGCGCCTTTTCTAAGGACTACCCTCATTTAGTGAATGCTTCAGGTCATATCGAAGTTTTATCTGAAAACACGTTCTTAGTTCGATTAAATACTGATGCTGTTGATGAGGCAGATGAAGACGAAGCTATTATGTTGAGTCTTTTCCTTGACTCAATTATGAATGATGCAATTAAAAATCCTTCTCAGCTTGTTCCTTATACTAAGGAAATGAGTGATGAAATGGATGATCTACTTGCTGATGTAGTTGTAGACCAACTTGATATTATTCCATTTGTCGGGCAACTAGTTGAGCAAATAGCCCCTGTTGCTTCACCAGTTCCGAAAATGTACCCACCTGCACCACGTGACCTGCTTCAATCACGTAAATTCGGTCAGCATTGCGAATTGTGCTGAGGCGGTGAGCAATAACTATCCTCGTCGCATTCAACTGTTCTAAACTCTGGGAGACGATCGCTTGTGTACGGTTATCCAAAGAACTAGTAGCCTCATCCATCAAGATAATTTTCGGCTGATTGACTAGCGCCCTAGCAATCAACAATCGCTGTCGCTGTCCCCCAGAAAGATTGGTGCCACCTTCACTAATAACCGTGTGCAATCCCATAGGAAGAAGCTCGATATCAGCAGCAAAACCCGCCATTTGCGCCGCTTCTAGAGCTTGAGCGTGCGACACATTGGCTCCAGCCGTGATATTCTCAAAAATCGAGCCTGTGCCAATGCGACCATTTTGCAGGACTACCCCCAACTGCCTTCGCACCGCCTGAAGATCCAGGGAAGCCAAGTCAAAGTTGTCGTAGTACACCGTTCCTGATAGTGGAGTCTCAAACCCCAACAACAACCGGAATATCGTTGACTTCCCACTTCCCGAAGATCCGACTATTGCTACAAATTCTCCTGGATCTGCATAAAGACTAAGATCATTAAGTATCGGCAATCCATCGTCACGGTAGCGAAAGGTAACATGGTCTAAGGCGAAGCGACCCATCAAGTCGCCTGGGTTTGCTTTGCTGATATTGTACTCCGGTTGTGCAAGTAAAATTGGCTTTGCCCGTTCCCACAACGGCATAATCGACAAAATATCAGTTAAAAAAGTATTACTGAGGTCGCTCACTCCCCCAATAAAAATGCCCAATGCAGCATTAAAAGCCAAAAACTTGCCCACAGTCAACCCGGACACCTGAGCCATCCCAATAGATTCAGTCGCAAACCAAAACAACAGCGCCGAAGCAACTAGCAACAGTACCTCGTTAAATACAGAAACATTGTCTATTATAAGTTGGAAAATAGCTTTGAGCCGGGAACGCTTGCTGTATTGTTCTGCCCAAACCGCAAACGCCCGTTCTTCTGCCATTGCTACCCGTAGCTTGGCTACGCCGTTAATTAATTGTACCGTTAGCCCGTTAAGGAAGCCGTCTAGTTCTTGCTGTCGTCGCAATTTAGGTATTACCAGCAAGCTAGCAACAGTGCTGACAATAGTTGTGAGGAGAGCTATACCTACCCCCACTAAAGCTAGTTGCCAGCTGTAAACAAACATTAACACTCCATTGAGTAAAGCAAACAGTGCGCTCAATAAAGTCCGTTGCGTTCCCCCTGAGAGTATCCGACGAATCTGGTTGACTGAGAAGGTGCGGTTTACCAAATCACCAGAGGAATAGTTGCGAAAAAATGCCGGACTTAATCTCAGCAGTCTGTCCCAAATTGCAGGCTGCAACGTTCCACTAGCAGCGTTTTCGATTCGTAATGAAATAATACCAGAGGACATTGCAAACGCTGTTTTTCCCAATAAAAGTGCAAACAATGCCAGCCCTATTTGTTCTAACAAACTGGTAGAACTGTCTGGAATTGCATTATCTACCAAAAGTGCAGTTGCTTGCGGTACTATCATTCCCAACAGGGAGCCAACAATCCCAGCTACCAAGACTAAAATTATGTCTTTTTGATAACCTTTGATGCCAAACTGGAACAATTGAATTACATTGTTGACGACATTGGGTAAAGGTCGGTAAAACTGGTATGCTTCTCTTTCGAGTGTTGCCGCGATGACCCGATCTACAGATGTGCGCGTCCGCGTTACGGGATCGAATAGAATATAACGGTTGCTTGCTGGCAACAATGCCACTGGAAGTTGTTCTTCAAAAGTGTAAGCTAAAAGAGGACCATGCTCATGAAGCCACCAGTCACCGTCTAAGACTACACGACGGGTGCGAATTTGGGAGGAACGCGCTAGAGCCTCCACTGCATCTTTGGCTCGACCAAGGTTATCCAATTGGGCTGGCGGACTAATAGTTATCCCCATTACCCTTGCGACTGCACCTGCTGCCACTAATAAAGGCGTTCCAAGTTGAGAAAATGCAGTATCTTGCTGCGGTTGCAACACGGAAGCTAATTTAGAGAGCGAAGAATTAACTAGCTGGCGATTGAGTTGCTCTCGTTGTTGAAATTGATAGAAGGCTGTGTCTGCTTCCTGCTGTTGCAGCTTGTTTAAACTGTCGAAGAATTCTAAATGTAAATCAGCCAAAATGCAAGGCATTGAAGCAGCATTTTCTGACTTTATTAGTGATTTGTAGCGCTCAAATGCTGTGGTTTCCGTCCTGAATATCTCGTTTAAATGATTTACCCAACCCTGTAAAAGGGCGATCGCTTCTGCCGAACCCGCAGCTTGTTGGCTCACCAAATCTGTAATAGAAATTTGGGATAATTCTGTTGCCTCGATTGCGACTGCTACTAAACTTAAAGATTCTGGATTAGCTGCTGCACCAAATAACCCTTCCTGAACATCTGCACTGAATAAATAACGGCGACGTTCGTTTGCAGTCACTTCTTTCTGGCTCACAACTGGAGGCTCGACGATACGCGAAGCGTCCTTTTCTCCCATCCCTTTGGAAATCCCTGCTACACAAGACAAGGGTTTTGGTCGGAAAAATAGAATTTAGTCTAAACTCCAGACTCAATATTAAGGAGAACTCATATGCTCAACCAGACAGATTTTTTGGGATTGTTTGAAGAGTCAGACGAACTGAGCGCTGCTGATTTAAGGGCTTGTGTTGGCGGTATTGATTTGTCAGGTATTAGTCTTGGCGTTTCGGGAGCTTCGGCATTAGTAGCACCGGTGTTTGAGATAGTTCCAGTAAAAGCGGATTTACCTGTTACCAAAATTGTTAACAACACTGCATCTGATGCAGGAATCGGACTTCCAAATGTTAGTGTGTCTTAAATTAAAAGACAGACCGATCAAAGGAGCGCAGTGGAATTCTACTCGGTGCATTCCTCAGCAATAAACCACAACGTAGGAGAAAAAACGATGAATTTTTCACATGTATCTGTGAAATTTGGGAGCGTTGACTCGTTGTCCAGTACCTCTGTGTTTTGGTCTTTTAGAACGAAACTTTGATACAATACAGTTCAGATAAGACCAAAAGCGTTATCAGGATGGCAATGTAGAGACGTTGCATGTAACGTCTCTACATATGTGGAAGTGTTAGCAACAATCATTAACTGAACCGTATTGCTTTTAGTTCAACATGGCGTGCCGAAAGACAAGTGGAATGAGGCGTTAATTTAATATACACCAGTCCAAGAGCGAAAAATAGGAATAATGTAAGAGATAGGTGCAACTTCTCCAACTTTTACCCGCACCTGTGTAGTCGTACCAGATGAAATTTTTAGTGCAGGACCTCTGGAAGAAGACCATTTGTAACCACTGGTGGTATTTGGGTCTTCTTGTAGTTGCACCATTACTTGCACGCGAGCTGCGTTACTATTAGCAAGGCTACGAGCTAGGTCTTCGTTGCCCACTTGTGCTGTAATATCTTGAGTTGTCACGGGAAAGAGAGAAACGTTGGTGACTACCCCAACTATTCCACCAGAGCGATCGCGCTTGACAACGCTGGGTGTTACTTGTACGGTCATACCTGGTTTTATCTGTTTGCCATCTTTATCAGCAAAGTAAACAAGACTGGACAGTTTTGTATTGGTGTCTTCCGCTTCAATAGTCCCAATCCGGGTACCAGCGCTGACAATTTGACCGGGGAGGACACCAACGGACAAGACGCGACCATCATATTTGCTGATAATTAGTCCAGACTGAGTTAATTGCAGTTTTAACTGAGCAATCTTGCTTCTAACTTCCTGAATTTGATTTAATTTGCCTATTGACTTTTCTAAATCTTGTTGAACTAGTTTGGTTTTCTGGGCTTCAATATCTTTAATTTTGGTTTTAATATCGTCAAGTTTATTCAGATTTTGCAGATAGTCCCGGTCTGCATTGGTTTTTTGAACAAGAATTTCTTGAATGTTGTTTTTGATATCATCGGAATTGCACTCTTGACAAGACAATGCATTCGCATTACCCTTAAATAAGGTTGGTTTAATTGATAGGTTTAAAGGTCGCCATGGCTGTAACAACAACTCCATGCTCAGAATCTACGCTTACTGATCGTTATCAGACTACAATCCCTGATTCCATTCGCAAAATCCTTGGCTTGAATAAGCGTGATAAAATCTGCTACACCATCCAGTCTAACGGACAAGTAGTGATTTCTCGCGCTGACCAGACGGAAAGCGATCCGATACTTGGGCAGTTTCTGAAATTTCTCGCACAAGATATTGAAAAGAATCCTCAACACGTACAAGCATTTAGCTCTGATTTAGTTAGCCGTGCTAAGTCCTTGATTGCTGAAGTTGATTTTGATCTTGATGCACCACTGTGTGATGAGGATGAATAAATTTGCCTGTAAATCAGCCGCTAGTCATTAATGGGTGGAACATATTTGCCCATCCTCTCTTCCTCAACCAGTTTGAAGAACTTCTGGCGCAGGTTGAAATTTTGCGTCAGAAGTTTCCCAACGACTACAAGAGAAAAAACGCTACAAAGCGTCTAGCTGCCATAGTAAAGCTGGCATTTAATACTATTCCTCAAGATCCAACACGTAACGATTATCGCCAAGGCACTACGCTTGGCGATAATTATAAGCACTGGTTTAGAGCTAAATTTTTTCAACAGTACCGATTGTTTTTTCGATACCATCAAGAGAGCAAAATCATTGTTTTCGTTTGGGTTAACGATGAGAACTCTAAGCGAGATTACGAAAGTAGCACAGATGCTTATGGAGTTTTTCAGAAAATGCTTGAGAGTTGTCACCCTCCAGACGATTTAAATGCCTTGCTTAAAGAGGCAGAAAGTGAAACTAATCGTTTAGAGAGAATAGTCAAAGCAGAATTTTAACTGGCTAATACCGTTTCTCCATGAAGCTGCGCTAAATATTCTCTCTTAGCCCCCCTTAAAAAGGGGGGTTGGGGGGATCTGATTTATGGCAACTTCATATAGAACTGGTATAAGAAAAAAAAATATATACACCTCTGCACCCATCCATTCGCGAGAAAGAGCGAACTCCAAGGCTGCTCCATTCGCGGCGGACGTTGTGTAATGAATTCTGTCTAACCACTTACTTCTGTACGTTCGCTTATTTTTAGATTCGAAGAGATTTAGGTCTACCTCAGTTGCTTAGCAAACGCTATATCCCATTAGTTCTTATTCAAGCTACACAGGACGGCAAGGGCCGCTACTATAACCGTGGTGTTGCCCGTGATTCAACAGCTTCTGCCTCAATTCGGTCTAAAGCTCTCTTGGCTTTTAAAACTAGTCTAAAATAAGCTAACTGACTATTCCATGCTGAGCGAGGCAATAGGGGTAGTGGAGAATCTACCTGAGTCTGTTGATCGGCAATCGTATTCTCTGAAGGTTTAGTAGACATTTTATTGTATCGATGTAGTTTTTAATTGGTTGCTAATGGTTTGTCTTGCCAACTTTCTGACCATTGAATGCGATCGCTCCTAAAGCGTAGCGGATCGAATTCTGGCAAAGGAGCATCAATCGATTCCTCAATCAGAGCAAACTCACCGTTATCAAACGGAAGCCCAAGGGCTGGCAGTTTTGGGTAAACCCGTTCTCGAATCCCGTGTTTTGCCTGTTCTAAGGCACGGTGATGACAATAAGGATTGTTACCCCGCTTGTTGAAGAAAACATGAGCAGTCCAAGAGCAGCCGCCTCGACACAGTTCAGCAAATTCGCAAGTTTTGCAGAATCCCCACAAATGTTCTGTTCCTTGGGGAGTGCCAGCACCCAGGTTAAACCGCAGTTCTTCAGTTTCTGAAATAATTGTTCGCAATGAATGGTCGCGGATGTTTCCGCCAGTGTATGCATTCGTAGGCAATGAAGGACAACCTTTAATAGCACCATCTGCTTCGATCCCTAAAGTGGACAGTCCAGCATTGCATCCTTGCCAAAAAGCCCAAGCACCTCCTCCCCGTAGCTGTCGCTCATAGGGACCGTAGTAGCCGATGTTATTCCCTGGTTGAACCTGCACTCCCTCTTGCTTTGCTCTTTCGGCGACACGGGCAATCATTGGGTAAACATCCAACAGTTCATAGGGTTGTAGCAGAATCTCACTATTATCTGCTGCATTCCCCATTGGAACAGTTAGCTGAATTTGCCAAGCAAAGATTCCAGCATCGCGTAGATGTTCATATATTCGCGGAAATTCTGGTGCTGAAAGACGATTGATTTGAGTATTGCATCCGAAGGGAATACCTACTTCCTTTAGATGACTCATGGTTTTGAACGCCCATTGCCAAGAGCCAAGTTTTCCTCGAATGCGGTCATGAGTGGCTTCTAAGCCATCAACTGAGACAGAAACTACCTGAATTCCAGCGGACTTCATTCGGCGCGCTGTCTCTAGAGTGATGCCATAACCCCCGGTAGTCATCCCACAAAGCATGCCAGCACTGGTAATCGCAGAGGCAATCTCTAGCCAATCAGGACGTAGAAAAGCTTCGCCTCCAATAATCGTGACTTCTGTAATCCCGACGGATGCCATTTGTTTGACCAAATCAAGGGCTTCAGCGGTCGAAAGTTCTTTCGCCCTTGTGTGACCAGCACGAGATCCGCAGTGCTGACAGGCAAGATTGCACTTTAATGTGATCTCCCAGACTGCGTAACTAATTCTACTTCTGCGATCGCTCATTAAAAAATACCTAAATTAATTCATCTAGTTGGGGACGGATGAAATTGAAAGTCATCCGTCAAGAGAAACTTATGCGTGTCAGTAATTAATCTGCCGAATCTAGTCTCGCAACTTTAAAATAATACCAAGTTCGTAAAGTAATCATAAAGCTCCTCTTAATCTGCTAGGGGTTGCCATGTGCAGAGGCGGCTACGCGGGGGCGTGGATCAGTCCTACGTAGTCGTCTAAATGCCTTTTTTATACTTATCTCCTCCTGAGCGGGCTGGACTCACCGCCTACGCGGACTTACGGACAATCAAGGGTTTGAAACCCGCGACGGCGGGTTTTGTGTGTGTAGCCGCGACTTACAGTCGCACTTGTGCAAGATGTAAGATTAGAGACAATTAACTGTACGTTCGCTCATTTTTGAAGGGAGAGAGGAATTAATGCCTTATAGTTCAAGGAAAAAACCTTATTGAGGATCTGATTGTACTAATACCATGTAATACGTGGGGAAGGCTGAAGGAGAGTAACGGTGTAATACATGAAAAAAGAAATCGAGGGAATATCATCAATCCCCGTGGAAACACTTTATTTTCCTTATTCCATGTTATACCCCGTTAATCTCCCGAAGCTTTTCCCAAGTATTACACGGTAATCGTTTTAATCCGATCCACCATCACGTTGAAACCCTACACAGTAAGGCATTAATTCCTCTTCCCCTTCAAAAATGAGCGAACGTACAGTTACTTGATATTGTGGAGGCAGAGACGACAAGACTAGCATTCCAAGTCAGAGATTAGGTGCGTTACACTTCGTTAACGCACCCTACCTTTTAATTGGGGCGGAACTATCAATTTGATAGAAACCCCTTGACTATACTTCTCAAGCCAGGGGTCAAGGAAAAATTAATGAGCATTACTAACTGGCGAGAGAAAGTCAGGAATGCTATTAATCGGATTATCGAAGAGTCGCAATCTACCCAGAAAGAGTAGATTTGTCCACATATGGGCAATAATTATCAAACAGTTTCTTACCCTGGGTCGATAATTACTCCGACTCACCAAAATTCGATAAGTAGCCTGAATATTATTACTTAAAAAGGGATTCATCCCCGGAAATGGAGAAGACATACGGGTAATAATCTTTCATCATAGCCTGCGTAGGCAGGCTTTGTTTGTGTAGCCGCGACTTCTAGTCGTCCGACTCAAACCAACATCAAATATGCAACAACTGAGCGATCGCCTGCGGTAACGGTAGCACAATAATAACCAGCAAACTCATTGCCAGTAAACCCCAAATGTCACGTCCGTTATTCAAATCTGAGACATCATTTAAAGCAGGTTCATCAATGAGTGGCATGAATAATAAGATAAGTGCCCACATGAAAAATTCTCGCTGCACTAAAGAAAGTAGCAGCAGTAACAAGCGAGCAATTTGACCAATTAAGATTGCAGTTTTTTGCCCGAACATGGCATGAACAATGTGACCCCCATCCAGTTGTCCCACTGGCATTAAATTTAATGCGGTTACTACAAGTCCCAAAAAACCTGCTACTGCCACTGGATGCAAGTCAATTGCTGATTTTGGTATCAAATGAACACCCAACGCTAACTTTGAGAGCAGCGCTAGTAATATAGAATGTTGAGGATTGAAGGCATCGGGGTTCAATAGTCCTGTTTTTTCAGGCAGAGGAATCACTCGCGAATGAGCCAAACCCCAGATTAATAAAGGTAAGGTCGCTAAAAAGCCAGCAATTGGTCCAGCGATACTCACGTCAAATAAAGCTTTGCGGTTAGGTACAGGACTGCGCATCTGAATAAATGCGCCAAATGTTCCCAAGAAAAAGGGTATGGGAATAAAGTATGGCAGCGTTGCACGAATTTTGTAGTACCTCGCCGTCAAATAGTGACCAAGTTCGTGAATACCCAAAATAAATATCAGCGCTAAGGCATAAGGCAATCCCTTCAGAAGTACCGCTGGGTTAGATTGTAATGTAGTAGAAGTAACACCAGCAATTTCCGCTCCCACCCAGGTAGTAGTTACCAACGTAGCTGCTAACAGCAGTAGCGCTAACCCTGGTCGGGTTAACTGGTCTTGCTTAGTCGCGTTAGCTTTGGCAGATTGAGAATTAGGAACAAGGATAAAGAAAGGTTTGCCATTGAAACCTTCTTGAAAGATCAGCAAGAAGCGATCGCCAAACTGCGCTTCAATATTTTCCTTAATTTTTTCGTAGGCGTTTGTGGCTGTAGTTCTTAACTGACCCCGACAGATGACAGCTTGAGGTCTATACTCAATGTTTTGGATGTAGTATATAGACCAAGGAAAACAATTTCGCAATTGGGTTTCTTCTGTTGGTTCAATGGGACGCACTGAATCGGGTTCTGGGGTAGGATGTATAGTTGACTGTTGTGATTTGACGGCTTGGGGTTCAGTCTGTGTCCCCTTAAGTGAGTAACGCCCCCACTGAAACAAAAGCCAGTATAACAGAGGACAGATGACTAACGGCCAGACGATCAGCCAGTGTGGTGGAGGTTGAAGCCATCCCTTTTTTGCCGTCCAAACTGTCCATAATAGAGCTGGTGTCATCAATACTAGCCATAATAGCCACACAGGCGTCCGGGTGATTTGAGCGACACTGCGCTGCACCATTAGGTAAGTAACTAGTCCCAGTAAAAGAAGAACCCAAAAAGAAAAAGTCATGCTATGTTTATTTATTTAGAAAAATCAGATTAAGAGGGAACAGGGAACATGGAACAGGGAAATCCCCTTGACGCATTCTTCAGGGGCTTGGTCAGAGTGCTTGTAGTCAAGAGCTTTACAAAACAAGGGAACAGGGAATGGGCAACAGGGAACAGGAAAAACTACATAGGTGGGTTTAGAGCCGCACTTTTAAAAAAGATGAAGTTCGTAAAGAGCACTTCGGCTCATATAAACGGCATCCAAGTTTCAATCCCACGGATGGACGCCGTGAGATGCACTGTTCCCCGTTCCCTGTTCCCTGTTCCCTCTTAAAGCACACGAACACAAGCACAAAACCCTAGACGCCAATTTTTTAGGAGAACAATGGTTTTTTCTCATGTGTCCTTTGCCGCCAGACTCAAGTTCTACAACTAAGCCACCACGGATAGTCCTGTGTAACGAAGTGAGTCACGCCGAAAATCAGCGTTCAGACTTCGCGACAGATACTATTTTTGCATTTCCACCAAATCGGGACACATTAGGAGGTACCGCTTATTTCATTGTAAGAAACGAAGGCAATATCTTGATCGACTCTCCGGCAATTGAAAAAACAAATCAAGATTTTTTGCGATCGCATGGAGGCGTGCGTTGGTTATTTATCACCCATCGGGGTGCTATTGGCAAGACAGCAGAAATTCAGCAAACCTTCCACTGTGAGGTTCTGATTCAAGAGCAAGAAGCTTATCTATTACCTGGATTAAGCGTAACTACCTTTAGTCAGGAATTCAGCCTAGATTCTCTAGCCAAATTAATTTGGACACCCGGTCACTCTCCTGGATCGTCTTGTCTTTACTACAGTGACTTTGGGGGTGTACTATTTTCAGGGCGTCATCTAGTTCCCAACCTACAGGGTGAACCAGTACCATTACGAACAGCCAAAACCTTTCATTGGCACCGACAAATCAAAAGTCTCCAGTTTCTGCTAAAAAGCTTCACCCCAGAAACTCTCCAGTACATTTGTCCCGGCGCCAATACAGGCTTTCTTAGAGGAAAGCGCTTTATAGATCAAGCATACCAACGCTTGCTAAATTATGAATTATGAA
>CAZZYE010000160.1:0-10953 GCA_964658145.1 uncultured Stigonema sp. | reverse complement strand
ATAAATAATGAACACGCTGACACCAGTGGTTTTGGTTGCTCCTGAACAGCTTTCTGTCATCAGCGATCGCCAACATTTGTAAATTTGTATTTGATCACCCGCTACTTGGGTTGCTAGGAGCAGCTTTTAGTCATTGACTTATTAGTATATCTGTTCGCGTTGAAAGGGCTGGCAGTGCCCACCCTACTTAAAATTTTTCATGAATGATTGAGGACTGCTATAGAGATGTTTTCTACACCTTTAGATGAAAATGTTTGCTGACAAATCATCTCCTTTTGTAGAGATGAAAAACTTATTTGTAAGTAATATGGGAATCAAGGATATAGGCGTTTATGCCATAGACATGTGCTTTTTATAAAGTTGGATGTTCCCCAAAATAATGCAATTAGGGTGGATTTTAATTCCTAATTTACCGACACAAGTAACTTTAGTAGCACTGTCACTAAGGTTCAATAATCATTAATAATCATGTTTAATCATCTGGATAAAGATGGTATTTTACTACCAGAAAAAGTCAATCAAAATCGTGGTCGCGTCGCCATTTTTATTGATGGATCGAATCTATTCTATGCCTTGCCAAAACTTGGAATTGAACTTGATTACATCAAGCTGCTGTGTTGGTTAATCGCTGGTTCGCGCCTGCTGCGCTCCTTCTTCTACACCGGCGTAGATCCAAAGAATGAGAAGCAACTGGGATTTCTGCTATGGATGCGTCGTCACGGCTATCGAGTGATTTCTAAGGATTTGGTGCAATTGCCCTCTGGAGCGAAAAAGGCAAATCTAGATGTGGAAATCGCCGTAGATATGATGGCTCTGGTGGATTCATACGATACAGCAGTGTTAGTGAGTGGGGATGGCGATCTAGCCTATGCGGTGCAGGCTGTTAGTGCTCGCGGCGCTCGCGTAGAGGTGGTGAGTCTCAGGACGATGACAAGTGAAAGTTTGATCTCAGTTGCTGATTGCTATACTGACTTGGAGGAAATTAAAGAACATATCCAAAAAACCATCAAAAACCCGCTCTTGGTACTGCGCCCAGTCTCGGATCTGATCTATGTTGAGAGTGTTTTCTAGGGCGATCGCATTTACAAAAACCAAGCCCTCGGTGATGTGCCGAGGGCTTAATTTTATTAATTATTGCTTGACTCTAACGCCGCGAGCGCAACGATAGTGAAGCGAAGCAATCGCTGGCGTTTGGAGATTGCTTCACTTCGTTCGCAATGACAATTGTTCAAGCGGAAATGATATAATAGGTAATAGACATCTCCAGAAATTAATTGTGCGTTGTCTACAACCCTTGTAGAGACGCGGAATTTGAGCCAGCGCTGCAGGAGGGTCTCCCTCCGTAGGCGACTGGCGTCGCGTCTCTACATTGTTTTTCGGAGATGTCTAATGGGAATTAAAAGATTACCGATTACCCATTACCAATTACCGAGTTCCCGGCTGCTAACTAGATTGTAGCAGTTACACTAGCTACAGGGGTAACTTGGCTGAGCAGGCTGTGCAGTTGCTCCCCCTCAATGACTTCTGTCTCTAAGAGTTTGCTAGAAATCGTTTCCAGCAAGTCTCGGTTGCGCTCAAGGATATCTAAAGCTTGCTGATGGGCAGTTTCTACAATCTCCTTTACCTCGCGGTCGATAGAGCGCGACGTTTCTTCACTCACCATCCGGCGGGGATTCGGCGCACCATCGCCCAAGAACATGGCTGGCTGTCCCTGCTGGTAAGCCAAGGGACCTAAGATTTTGCTCATCCCGTAGGTTGTCACCATCCGTTCTGCCAGGTCAGTCGCCCGCTGCAAATCATTGGATGCCCCGGTGGTAATGCTGCCAAACACAATCTCTTCGGCTGACCGTCCACCAAGCAGGGTGGCAATCTGCCCTCGGAGTTCTGCTTCCTCCATGAGGAACCGATCTTCTGTTGGCAGTTGCAGCGTGTAACCCAACGCCGCCATCCCACGGGGTACGATAGAGATTTTCTCCACCCGGCCAGAACCAGTCATCAGGGAACCGACTAAGGCATGACCAACTTCGTGGTAAGCAACAATCTTCTTTTCCTTGTCGTTGAGGACACGGCTTTTCTTTTCCAGACCTGCTACCACACGCTCGATCGCTTCCGCAAAGTCTTTTTGAGCAACCTCGGAGCGTTGATTGCGGGCTGCTAAGAGCGCCGCTTCATTCACTAGGTTTGCTAGGTCTGCTCCGGCAAAACCGGGGGTGCGAGTCGCGATCGCCTTCAGATTCACATCTTCACCCAGCTTTACTTTCTGAGCATGGATTTTGAGAATCGCCTCCCGATCGGACAGATCGGGGCGATCGACCAGCACTTGACGATCAAATCGACCCGGACGTAGGAGGGCAGGATCTAATACTTCCGGGCGGTTAGTTGCTGCCAGTACGATCACAATCGCATCACCCGCCGCAAACCCATCCATTTCTGTAAGCAACTGGTTGAGCGTTTGTTCCCGCTCATCATTGCCGCCGTAGAACCCACCACTGCTTCTCGACTTGCCTATAGCATCCAGTTCATCAATGAACACGATGCAGGGAGCTTGCTTCTTTGCCTGCTCAAACAGGTCACGCACCCGTGAAGAACCCACACCAACAAAAAGTTCCACAAACTCAGAGCCTGAGATACTGAAGAACGGTACCCCTGCTTCCCCAGCCACCGCTTTCGCCAGCAGCGTTTTACCAGTTCCAGGGGGACCCACCAGCAGCACCCCCTTGGGAATCCGCGCCCCAATCTGAGTATAGCGTCCTGGAGTCTTGAGGAAATCCACAATTTCAACCAACTCAGTCTTGGCTTCCTCTACCCCAGCCACATCGGCAAAGGTCGTTTTAGCAGATTCCCCCTCCACATAAGCTTTGGCTTTGCTCTTACCAATAGAGAGAACACCCTGAGGTCCACCACCACCCCGACGGGCAATAAACTGCCAGATTGCCACAAAGATCAGGGGTGGAACCACCCAGCCCAGAAGACTGGTAAACCAGCCATTTTGGGGCGGAGGGGCAGCGGC
Source organism: uncultured Stigonema sp. (assembly GCA_964658145.1). Taxonomy (GTDB): domain Bacteria; phylum Cyanobacteriota; class Cyanobacteriia; order Cyanobacteriales; family Nostocaceae; genus Stigonema. The sequence continues at coordinate 7,943 of CAZZYE010000160.1, read as the reverse complement.
AAACTCAACACCCTTTTCTTCTAACAACTTGGGCAATGCCAAATCAAAGATGGGTGTAGTCTCGAACACAGATCCTGCCTGATCATCGCCAGCTTTCAATTGGAACCGAATCTGGTTTTGACCGACTTGCACCCGCGAGACTTCCCCTGACTCTACCTGATGGATGAACAGGCTGTAGGGAACACCGGGAATCTGGGGACCGAAGAAACTAGGCAAGATAAAATTTGCTCCTAGGAGCAAAGCTGCCAACCCCAGAAAAATGTTACCGATCAAGCGGGAACGAGGGGGAGTAGATTGTTTTTTAATCGGCATCGTTATCACCAATCCAAATCATTTTATTCACTTTATTTATGGGTGTTGAAAACAGCAAAACATCTCTAAAAGTCAATTTTCCGTTGATAAATTTGGGTAGTGTTTGAGATTTATGAGTAAACCTTTGACGTTCCCTAAAACCTGAGTTGGACAAGCTTTCTTGAGGCGTTTGATACGTAGGAGAATGGGAAGGAGCGCGATCGCACGGATGCCAATATCGCCAGTTCGCGCTTTTCCACCTAGACTGCGCAAGTGCCACAAGTGTCGGTATCATGGCACTTTACCACTAGGGTGCTATGCTTTTGGGTCTAATCTTGGCTAATGCCACAACCCTTCAACACCAAGTTACTCCAGGGTTGTTGCGAGTCTAACTTTTAAGTACGCGATTGTACTCTAGACTAACTTAGCACTTTATGAGACTAATATACGAAATTAGTTAATTTTTGTTTCATTCTCTGCCGACAGAAGGAAGAGGTGATAATTACTAATGGACTGAGGATATAGCAATCCGTGCAGGATTCGTGAACACCTCTTCCTTGTCCCCCTTGTCCCCTATGTTCATATCTACTTATCGGTGCGCTGGTCGTTCAAGGAGGAGCAATTTTCTCTAAGACTACATTAGGTGCAAAATTAAGTTAATCTTGATATAAGTTCATAAAAGTTCATGAAGTCTCCCATTTAGATGTTGATCACCCAAGCCGAGTATGCGAAGAAATTGCGTCCCCTCCTTCCTGTTGAGGCGTTTGTCCCCGATCCGAGTAAATTAGTAATTTTGTTCCTTAATCTGACAATCTTGATTCTGGGCTGGGCGATCGCCACGCAGCTGGATGGTTGGCCTGTATATCTTTTATGGCTTTATTTACCGCTAGCCGTAGTGATGGGAAATAGCGTGATTGTCTTGCTATTTAGCTCCCATAACATTCTGCATGGTAGCGTGATTAGAAATTCCCGTCTCATTCATGTTATTAGTTTGTTAGGGCTAACGATGCTGTGGATGCCACCGACGTTGTGGAGAGTACTTCATAACCAAGAGCATCACACTAAAACAAATTCCTTAGCCGATCCCGATCGCAATTACTTATACGAGGAGCCTCAGACCTGGGGAAAATGGATTCAGAATCTATTTGTGCCTTCTGCTGAAGTCAATCCCATATGTTTAACAGTCGGAATGACTTCAGCATGGTCCGTCTGGAATTTTCGCAATCTGACCTCTGTGCTGTTATTTAATCGTCAATCGGTTAATTATGTTCCTGCTGCTTTTAGCCTCAATACCAAAAAGCGTCTAGCGGTCACAGGTGAACTGATTTTCATGTTAATGATTCATCTAATTATTTGTGCCTGTCTGCAATTTTCTCTCCTAAAACTTGTACTTGGCTACTTTCTGCCCATGAGTATTGGCTATGCTGGATTGATGTTTTATATTTATACAAATCACATGCTTTGCCGCATGACAAGCGTTAACGATCCGCTGCTTAACAGTGTTTCTTTGAGGGTTCCCAAAATATTTGACAAGTTGCATTTAAATTTTTCTTACCACACAGAACATCATATCTTTCCGGGAATAAACTCTGACTACTATCCGCTGGTGCAAGAGTTATTAAAAGTCCACTACCCTGACCGCATGAATTTATTGAAGGCTGGAGATGCTTGGCGCTTAATGATGCAAACTCCTCGACATTACAAAGATGAAAATACCTTTACAGATTGGTCAGGTAAAAAGATTGTTACTTGCCCTCTCAGTCAAAAAGGTTCTAAGTGATGTCGTTGTCGTGCTATTGGTTAAGAAAAGCAAAGTAGCGGCGTTTGCAGATCAACTTAACATTTTCCTAAATCCTTTGGAAGATGTTGGCAGAAACAGGGGCAGTTACTTTATTAAATAATTACTCCAGAATGTTAATCACAACCTAATTAGTGATGTTATGAATCAGAGGGACAGAGGTGCGATTTTTTTGTATGTCTTCCCAAATGGTAGAAGCCTTGATATTCATAAAAATTCAGAAATTTTCACGCACGGTAGGGAAAGTAAACGCACCTCTGATGTCAACAAAAATTCTACTAAATGCGCGGTGGTTGGTTACGGTTACCTTTGAAAGAGGCAAGCAATTCTCGTACTTGTTCAGCGGCAATATCACGTGAACCTAAACCAAAGGCTAGGGCAATTGCTACGGCTAAAGCACCTAACAACAATCCAAACGCCAAATTCACAATACTGCTGGCAACACCGATTTGTTGTAGTGCCATTGCTGACACCAAAGCAATAATTGCTATTCGTGCGATTTGTCCCAAAATTTGGGATTGCCGATCGCCAGAACTGGTAATGATATTAAACGCCAAATTTGCTAGGAACAGTCCCACAGCAAACACCACCAATCCTGCCAAAATCCGACCAAAAATCACGACAATACCGCTAATCAATGCGGTAAGCGCCGGAATATTCAGAATATCAACCGCTGCAACAGTGGCAAATAGCATAATGCCAACCAGTACCACGATCCCAACAATTTCTGATGGGGTACGGGTTGGAGGGGCAGTGGCAGCATCCGGTTGGAGTACGGTGCTTTGTGGCGATGGAGGTGCAGAGTAGTCCCGTGGTGGTGCGGCGCGTCTTCTAACGGTATTTGGTAGACCGAGGATAGAAAAAATGTTGTCAAAGCCAAGACTAGAGAGAATATTGGTCACAAGATCCGCCACAAACCTCCCTAGGAAGTAAGCGACAATCAACACCAACGCCGCAGTGAAAATTGCGGGAAGGGCGTTGAGGATTTGTTGCAGCATGGCGATCGCCGGCACGGAAATCGCATCAATTCGCAGCGCCTGAAGTGCGGCGATCGCTACGGGAATCAAAATCAAAACATAGACAATTGTGCCAATAATTCCCGAAAGCGATTGTCCGGTGGTGGATTGCCGCAAACCAATTTGAGCGCCTAGGCGATCTACTCCCGTTGAAGAGAGCAAGTTGGTGACAATCCGTTGCACTACAGTAGCCAGTAGCCAGCCCGCCCCTGCTATCAACACCGCCGCTAAAATGTTCGGCAGAATTGAGAGAATTTGTGTAATTAGAGTCTGTACAGGTAGTAGTGCCTGATTCAGATCTAAGGCATTAAGAATCGGCAATAAAAACAGTAAAAAGATGAACCAATAAAGGGCATTACCAATCGTATCAGCCAGAGACAATTGGCTTGCTTCGCCTGTCCCACTACTAGGTTGCTGATTTAACCGCTGATCCAGCCTTAAGGCGTGCAGTCCCCGTGTCGTTATTAGCTTGACAAGCGTTGCTACGACCCAAGCGACTGCAAACAGAATTGCCGCACCCACCAACTTGGGTATAAAGCCAATGACTTGATTAAGGAAAGTGTTGAGGGGTTGAGAGACGACCTGTAAATTGAGTGCCTGTAAAACGGCAACTGCTGTAAATAGGACGATCACCCAAAACACAAAGCTAGAGATGACATTCTCTACTTTGGGCAAGTCCCGTCTATCTCCACTACCCACTATCCCAGCCGCAATCCGGTTATCTACGTTAGTGCGGTTGAGAATTCCCCGTGTGATTGACGAAGCGATCGCCGCTACCAGCAACCCGACTAACAAAATCGCCAGTGCGGCAAGCAAAGAGGGAAGAAAATTAATCAACTGTGCAATCAGTTGTTGCACATAGTTCACGCCAGCATCAACAGCTTGCCCTGGTCGAAGCTCAGGTGGGTTATTTCCTTGAGCTTGGGCTAGTACCTGTAAGGGCATGATTAGCACATGACCATGCAGACTTGCGGTTATTTCTTGCCAAGTTCCATTCATGTTGTTTTGGAGTTAAGGTCAAACTAATTCGTAATTTGATCGGGATTTTACCGCGATTGAGGTCGAGGGCTACAAGGAAGAAACTTTTTTCTTGTCCATCAGAAATTTCCATTCTGTACTGCACTTGTTGTAGTTAGGTTGTAGGGTAATTTTTGGGTAAAAACGAAACGTCCTGCGACTGAATCAAACCCTAGGTTTTACAAATCGGAGGACAGTTGAGTTTTTGCCAATTAATTCGTTTTAAGTGCATGATTTTTTGCTAGAATCGTATTACTACAACTAACCTACAGGTGGTGCGCCAGAAAGTTACGCCCAAGGAGACGTTTGAAAAGCCGCGAGCATCATTCGTACTAAGGGACGATCCTGAGAACCCAGTTAAGTCAATTTGACAGGGATGCTAGGGAGTTAACAACTAACACTTCTGAGAATCTAAGACTATAGCAAAGCTTGGTCTTAGAGTTTCAAGAATGAATTCATCTGGATTGTACCTTAATTACGAATCACGAATAAAGAATAACGAATTATTTTGGTAATATTTACACAAAAAAGCCTCTCAACTGAGAGGCTTAACTATGAACTTGGACAAACTTTAGCCAAACAGGCTCTAGACAGCTACAGCTAAAGCACCAGCGATAGCTGAAGCTGCAAGGGAAACCAAAGCCGTGTTAAATAACCACCAAGCAGCACCTGCAACAGCTTTTTTAGTTTCAAGAGCTTGCTTTTGAGCTTGGTCTTTGATGGCTTTCAGGCGTTTTTGCGTTTCCGACTGGATGCGTTCAGCGCGATACAGCACACTATCTCGCCCTGCTTCAATTTGGTCAATAATTTTGTTAGCTTGCTCCTCGGAAATATCCTGACGAGAGCTAAGAATGGCAACTAGGGTGCCACGATCAAATTGACTGAGGCGATCGCGCAAGGCGTAAAATCCGGCTTGGGGATCGTCGAACAATTTCGCAAAGTCTTTTTGAATGCCTTCTGGGTTAAGTTCCGGACGCTCTAACGAGTTGAGATAGTTACGAATAGAGCCACTAGTCTGATCGAGCAACGATTGTACCCTTTGCTGAACCTGCTGAAATTGTTCCACAAGCGAGTTGCGAACCGACTCAATTTGATCTACAATCTTGTTTGCCTCTTCTTGTGAAATATCCTCACGTTGGGAAAGTAAAGCCACAAGTGTAGAGCGGTCGAATTTGGAGACGCGATCTGCCAAACTTCCAACTCCGGCGCGGGGAGAAGACAGCAGCAATTGCAAATCCCGCTTCAGACCTTCCGGGTTAAGTTCTTCTTTGTTAGTATTGCGCAGGTAGTCTGACATATTGGCTTCAAAATCCAAAACCTGTTTAGTAGCGCGGTTTGCCAAGCGTCGCGGTGCTTTGACAATCTTACCAATGGTTTGCTGTACAGAGTCAATTGTCTGATTAACTTGCTCCTCGCTTAAGTCTCCCCGTTGAGTCAGCAGTTTGACCAAGGTTTCTCGATCTACTTGAGACAGGCGATCTCGTAAAGCATTAGCACCCTCTTGAGGATTATCCAGCAATTTAGTCAAATCGCGCTGAATGCCTTCTGGGTTGAGTTCTTCTAGTTTGGTATTACGGAGATATTCTGCGATCGCACTCGTCGTTTGCTCGTACTGCTGTTTCGCCTGATCTGCGACTTTCTGCGGTGCTTGTAAAATATTATCTCGTACTGATTCTACTTGGTCAAGGATTTGGTTAACTTGCTCCTCACTCAAATCTTGACGCTGACTCAGTAATTTTACTAAGGTATCACGGTCAAATTGCGAGAGGCGATCGCGTAACAAACTAATTCCGGCTTCCGGGTCTGACAGCAAAACGCTAAATTCACGCTTGATACCTTCGGGATTCAGTTCTTCTTTGTTGGTATTGCGCAGATAGTCTTCTACTTTTTGGCGTAATTCCGAAGCTTTGGCTGTTGCTTGTTCTTGCAGTTGTTTAGCACGATTCAAGATCTGATCGCGGGTGCCTTCGAGTTGACCAACAATATTATTAGCTTCCTCTTGACTGATATCTTGGCGTTGCTGGAGTAGTTGCACCAAGGTATCGCGGTCAATTTTTTGGAAGCGATCGCTTAAATCTTCAAAACCCGCCTCTGGGTCTTCTAGCACCTTTGCGAAATCCCGTTCAATACCTTCTGGGTTGAGTTCTTCTTTCCCAGTGGAACGCAGATAATCTTCGATACGTGTGCGCAGGTCTTGCGATTTGTGGTCTGCTTCCACTTGCTGGACAATTTTTAAAACATCAGTGCGATCGCTTTCAAACTGTTCAGCAATTTCCTTTACCCTCGCTTCGCTAAGGTCGCCCCGCTGTTTCAGCAAGTTAGTAAAATACTCAGAATTGAGTTTCTCCAATTCCCGTCTAACAGTTGCGGGATTTGCCTCTTGGTCATAGATGACTTCTTTGAATTCTTCTTTAATAGTGGCGCGGTTGAAATGCCACGGGAAAGAATTCAGTATGTAGTCTTCTACATCTGCCTTGATGGTGTTTTCGGGTTGGTTCGGTAATTTTTCAGCTATTTGTTTGGTGGCTTTATCTGTTAGCTGTTTCAGTTGCGTTGTAATTTTATCGACATCTAAATCCTGAACTTTTCCTTTCAGCTTTTGCAACTGAGGTGTAAGTTTTTCAAAATCGATATTGGACAAGTTTACTCTGTTTATAACTGCTGGTACAGCGGCGCTTAAGCCATATTCCATGACTTGCTGCATCACACCACTGCTTTGCGTAGCGTTGCTGACTCCAGATGTAACTAGTTCAGTTAGCCGTTCACCTAACTTGTCTGAATTCAGATCTTCGGGAGAGGCTGAATTGAGAAAATTCATCACTTGCTCTGTGGGGTTTTGTCGATTGACAACTTGCTTCCAAGCCCCTTCCAGTTGGTCAGCAATTTGATTGGTTTCTTCTTTCGAGAAATCTGTCCGACTGCTGATTAAATCGACAAACGTCTGGCGATTGACATTTTTCAGTACATCGCTATCGGCAATAGATTGCAAATCTGCATCACCAAGCAGCTTGTCAAATTGAGAGCGAATTTCTTTGACATTCAGTTGTGGTAATTGTAGAGAAGCAACAGAACTCTGGAGTGTATTACGGATGGTTTCCGGGTCAAAACCCTCGGTCAATTCGCGCCGGACTGCGGCTGTAATTTCCTCAGCGGTAGAAACCATCTGGTTTTTCGCAGCATTAGCGCCCATTGCCGCAGTTGCTGTACCCATCAGTCCTTGAAAGCCAGAAGTAGCAGTGCTGACGACAGAACCAATCAAGGAACCTACTGCTGATGAACCGACCCACACTAGCACCGAGAAGTAGGTAGACCAGATGACTACACCAATAATTGCTCCCAGAAGCGTACTCTCGATTAAACTCAGTTTCACCGCTAGAAAACAAGCGCTGAATAATGCAATAGTTGCGGTAACTAGCGCCCAAAGACCTGCTGCGGTTTCAACTTTGCGAATCGTTCCGCCCAAGCTTTCTGTTGAATCATCACCGGAGTTATTCCCTAAAGAAGCAATTCCTACAGCTACAGAGAAGTTTGTTAATAGTAATTGGAAAGCAAATGCCATTACTACACCAGCAAGTAATGCCACAAAAAATTTAGGACCAGAAAATATAAGTGATGCTTCTTCTGGAGTGACAAATTCCTGCGCCACTATCATCGGTGCTAACCCAAATATTGACCAGCACCACTTCAAAGGAAATTCCGCACTTGAAAACATCGTATTTTCCTCATTCACGCGCAATAACAACTTGCAATTTTATACCAAGTTGCTTTACCTAAAAAAACATCAAATGTCAAGTGCGCTATAGCCGCAGCCATAACGCACC
>CAZZYE010000159.1:0-10993 GCA_964658145.1 uncultured Stigonema sp. | reverse complement strand
CCATTCCCTACTCCCCATCTATGGTTACTACTGAGCGTAAACCGCTACTGTTGGATTTTGAAAAGCCGCTAGCAGAACTCGCAAACCGAATTGATCAGATTCGGCAACTAGCAGAAGAAAATGGCGTCGATGTTTCTAATGAAATTCGTAAACTAGAAGCACGCGCTATGCAATTGCGTGAGGAAATTTTCAGTAGTCTATCACCGTCTCAGCGACTGCAAGTTGCTCGTCATCCTCGCCGACCTAGTACTCTTGATTACATTCAGTCAATTAGTGATGAATGGATGGAGTTGCATGGCGATCGCTGTGGATATGACGATCGAGCTTTAATTGGTGGTGTGGGTCGTTTGGGTGGACAACCTGTGGTGATGCTAGGTCATCAAAAAGGTCGCGATACCAAAGACAATATTGCCCGTAACTTTGGTATGGCTACTCCTAGTGGCTATCGTAAGGCACTGCGGTTGATGGATCACGCCAACAAATTTGGTATGCCGATTTTAACTTTTATCGATACCCCTGGAGCTTTGGCTACGGTGGAAGCCGATAAAGGTGCAGGAGAAGCGATCGCCTATAATTTGCGGGAGATGTTCTGCCTAGATGTACCAATTATCTGCACAGTCATCGGTGAAGGTGGTTCTGGCGGCGCACTGGGTATTGGCGTTGGCGATCGCCTGTTGATGTTTGAACATGCAGTTTATACCGTTGCTACCCCCGAAGCCTGTGCCGCTATATTGTGGAAAGATACCAGCAAGGCTCCTCAAGCAGCCGTTGCTCTCAAAATCATTTCACACGATCTGAAAAACTTGGGCATTATTGACCAGATATTACCTGAACCTGTTGGTGGTGCTCATAGCGATCCCCTGAAAGCGGCTACCACTCTCAAGCAAACCCTGTTAGACAACTTGGAGGAACTCCTCACCTTAACTGCTCAAGAACGACGCCAACTGCGTTATGAAAAATTTCGCAAAATAGGTGTTTTCACTGAAGTTGCTCACTAACAAAACTTGAGATGATTAATTAGCAAAGCGCCAGTGTTATAATACCTATAGCTGTTAAAAATTTTTAACAACTTTTTTAACAGTTATAGGTGTTTGCGTATTTAGTCGTTTGTACTTTGTCAATGACCAATTGTCTATCACTTATAACAATAAATATCAGGGTGAGACAGGGTGACAAATGTAAAGAATGTTCCCGTCTTTGGAGATGAGAAAAAACCAATGAGATACCCATCATTAAAAATTAATTATAGCAGTTGTTGAACAAAAAAAATCATTTGATTCTTAGGTTTTTTTAATCTATCCCAGCCAAGAAACTTCAATAATTAGGTGGCAAGCCGATCAAAGCAGAGCTAAAAAATTGGGAGAAAGCATTTTGGTTGAGCAGAAACGACGGGCTTTAATTACCGGGGCAAGCAGTGGAATTGGCAAAGCAACAGCTTTAGCGTTTGCAAAAGCCGGAATAGATGTGGTTCTAGTGAGCCGTTCTGTTGACAAGTTAACGGCAGTTTGTGAAGCCGCAGAGCAGACTGGGGTAAAAGCAAAAGCTTATTCTGTGGATCTAGCTTGTGTCTCGCAAGTCAAAGAAAAGATGCAGGCGATCGCCCTTGATGGGGACATAGATATTCTGGTAAATAATGCGGGCATGGGATACACCGCAACGTTGAGCGAAACTCCCTTGTCTGACTGGCAAGGTGTGATAGATTTAAATCTCACCAGTGTGTTTCAATGTATTATGGGGATTTTGCCGAGAATGCGCGATCGCGGCACAGGTATAATTATCAACGTCGCCTCTATTGCCGGCAAGCAAGTATTTCCTAGTTGGGGAGCTTACAGCATTAGCAAAGCTGGTCTGATTGCCCTTTCTCAAACCCTTGCACAAGAAGAACGCGCCCATGGCATACGTGTTACTACTATCTGTCCTGGCGCCGTCAATACGGGACTCTGGGATACAGAAACAGTCAAAGTCAATTTTGACCGTTCAAGTATGTTAACCCCGGAAATTGTTGCTCAGTCAATTCTCTACACTGCACTGTTACCACAACAGGCAGTTATTGATGAATTAACTTTGATGCCTAGCGCTGGCGCCCTGTGAATGATGAATGATGAATTATGAAATTTTTTATCATTCATAATTTATAATTCATCATTCATAATTTAGGCGGGGTTCCCCCGCCCTTTTTTCTCCCCTGGTGAGACGCAAACAACGCATTCCTTGCGTCTCCCGTAAGGACATCGCGTCTCTACACATTGTCAGTAATTTTACTTAAAACTAACTTTATATAACGCGACAAAATATTGTTGTAATTATTACGTAAGAAATTGCTAAGTCATCTTAATATTATCATAAGCAGTTACAAAATTTAACTAATGTAAATTTTTTCACCAAAAATTAGACTATACCTGAGATCGTCTCAGGTTTCACTGTAACAATTGTTAATTGAATAGTCATGGAAGAATGTTTTAAAATCTTAAAGAGTATATCGTAAATATACTTATGTCTCTTAAAGTTCACGAAGTTCTCGCCTACTACCTAGAAAAGTTGTCAGTTAGCCGTCAAAGTCAAGACCAACAACAAGAGCTAACTTGCCTGAGTCAACTAGCAGCTACTTATGAAAGAATATTTAAATTTTCGCAAGCTCTGGAATACCATAACCAGCTTTTTGCCCTATCTCAGCAAATTAGTGCTAAAGATTGGCAAGAAGTCACCTTATTCAACATAGGCAATTGTTACCGTCAACTAAGCCAATTTCACGAATCTATGAAGTATTTTGTACAATTGGTGCAAATTACTTATGAAACTGGAAATAGGGTATTGCAAATAGCAGGAATTTGGGGACAGGGAACTAATTACCAAAATTTGGGACAATATCAAGAAGCTATTGAGTGCTTTCAAAATCAGCTTGCTATTAGTTGTGAAATGAATGAGCGCAGTTGGGAGAAAAGTGCCTTGGATTCACTCGGAAATGTTTATCAATTTCTGGGAGATTACCAAAAGGCTCTTGATTACGAGCAAAAGGCTTTCTTAATAGCTTGTGAAATGAGAGATATCAAAGCCAAGGGAGATTCACTCTTCAACCTTGGTGGTATTTATCTTCAGCTACAAGATTGGGACTCGGCAATTAAATTTTGTAGTCAATCGATTTTGATTGCCAAAGAAACTAATAACAAAAACCTCAGGATGATTAGCCTTAACACTCTTGGTCAGGCATACAAAGGGCTTGAGCAGTATCAGAAGGCTATGGATTTTTTAACAGAAGCTTTAAATATCTCTTATGAGATTGGCGATCAAAGAGTACAAAGTGCCATTTTGCAAGGATTAAGTGATGTATGTAGTCAAACAAATCAACTTCCACAGGCAATAGAATATAATATAAAATCTTTGCACATTAGTAGACAAATTGGTAACCGATTTGGAGAGGCGGCGGCATTATCTAGAATTGCCAGTACATATCAGCTTGTTGGCAGATATGATAAAGCTTTAACATACTATAAACAGTCTTTAGCAATTTTGCAAGAAATAGGAGCAAAACAAAGTCAGCAACAGCTACTTTTTAGCATGGGTGGTATATATTATCGCGAACGGCATTATCCGCAAGCAATAGGATTTTTCCAATCTGCTTTACTTCTAGCTCAAGAACTGAAAAATACTTCGGAAGAAGCTAAAGCGGTGCTTGCTCTTGGAGGGACTTTTCACCGATTAAATCGCTATCCAGAAGCTATATCTTATTACCGTCAAGCTTACAATCTTTACAAAGTATTGGGCAATAACAGTCAGGCGCAACAAATGTTGAAGACTATGCACAAATTAGTAGCAAAATTTTAAATGAGCAATTTTGTTCGCACCCATTCCCTGAATTCTCTCATTCTCGCATTCTCACCTTTTTGAGAATCTAGCTGCATGAATTTTGCTAATTCCTTTACAGGAAACGAGCCAAATGCCAAACTGGTTTCACACTGAATATAACCTGTATCGGTGAGAATATTAACTGTTATGCCATCAGCAAACCGCCAAACCTCTGGCACTTTGAGATCAGCATAAACAGTCATTTTATCGATTGATGAGTTGGTTACATCGATCTCAATTGCCAAGTCAGGTGGTGGGTCTAACTTGAGGTCAATTTTTAATTTTCCCCGCACAGCAGCTTCATTTTGAATGTAAAAACATTCATCGGCTTCTTTGCCAACAGCCTTGGGTTTTGAACGCCAAGTTGCCCGGAGATGTCTATTGATTAGACGGACACTAAGCGCTGCTTAGGTTCAGGAATTGAACGTCCTAGATCTTGTGCTGTTGCAATCCACTCTTGCATAATGACTTCTACATTTTGCAGTGCTTCTTGATAAGTTTTGCCATCAGCAGCACAACCCGGTAATTCTGGCACTTCAGCAATAAATGCTTGGTCTTCTTCACTCCAGTAGATACTGATTTCATAACGAAGCATTATTTTGACCTCCTAGCTGGTACTTGAGAAGCACTGCACGGAGTTTTTTAACTTGATAAGGTTTGGCTTTTCCTTGCTTATGTTGTAGGTTTAATATCTCCTCTACGTCTTTTTTGGTAAATATATAATGACTACCACGAGTATGTTCATCAAAACCTAGTTTGTTCAAGAATTGCCACAGTTGAGCAAAAGGGATGTCTGCATCAGATGCTCCCGATAAGATTTTAGACAAGAGTTTGTCTTGTTGACTCACAATTTCTGAATAACATCCTTGAGATTTTCTATTTCATCCTACCAAAATCAAATTTTCTATTTTTGTAGTAAATAGATAAACAATGTTGGTATTCGTTTTACCACCAGTACTTGTTGGGTGACAAAAGACGCAGGCGGCTTGGTATGGTGCGAAGGGCTATTGGTATGATATGCTCAAAATAATGACGTAAGCAATGCGATCGCATCCTAATGATACCAAACTGACTGCCCTATGGCGAGACTTATTAGAGTCTGTAGGACTGGGTGCGATCGCGTCTGAACCGCTAAAATAAGTTGTATCGTGTAGCACAATAAAAATTTACAATACAGTCAGATTCCCATCGGACTGGCGTTGGCAACCCGTCAACCTATCAAAATAAAGTAGGAAAAATAGGATAGACCACAATCTGTTCGTAGGGGCGCGGTTTCCGCGCCCTTACAATGTCGTCAATTTAATTAAAAACTGCTGTAATATCCTTGAGGATTAACTGACAAACATTGTGTGAGCAGGCTTGAACGCGTTATCTAAGATATAAATTGAGTCGGCAGTCCGTTGGCAGGGTTCCCCCGTGGGCTTATAACCATTAATTACGAATTACGAATTATTCGGTCAGGTTTCATCTTCAGCTAAAGTAATCAGTGCATCATCCAGAGTGAGATTTAACTGCTTATCTAGACTTGGTACTAATTCGATCCCAAAATTTTTGTCTTTATCCTGGGATCGAGCGCTCATTTTAACGCCAATACACACTTCTTCCCGATGTTGAGCTGCGAGTACGCACTCACCAAAGGTCAGCTTGCCAATCCGTTCGGTTGGGAAGTAAAGTGATATTGGCTTGATATACAGTTCGCTACCCTCCGCTGAGAACAAATTACGATATATTGATATCACCTCAGGTTGCTGAGATACCTGGGCTAAAATTTTAGAAACCAATTGATTAGTAAGCAAAAAGTCTTTAACACCTGCTTTGATTACCAGGTCAGTGTCTTCTGAATCGATAATCTCTGCAATCAACTCAGTAGTCACTTTGTTTCCAGTTTCAGCGGTATAGTCTCGGAAAACTTGCCGGAGTTCCAACAAAGTAGTGAGAGTCTTTGCATCAATTTCCTCAGCATTTTCACCGGTACCTGCCAAAATTGAGATACTGTCAAATTCATAAGGTTTTAAGGTCACAAGCTGCTCAACCGAGTCTACATTAATTTCCAAAGCTTCCATCTTGACATGTGGGTAAGCTTTGGCGATCTTGTCAAATTCGGCTTGAACCTCGTGAGTTAAATCCTGTGCCACGAGATTAACCTGTGAACCTTCAACTAGGTATTTCGCATATTCTTTTAAAATAATCGGAGCTTTGCTGTTCCAGCCAATAACAAGATATTTTTCAGTTTTTCGCTCTAAGGTTTGCAACTGGTCAGGATAGCTTAGTTTCTGAGGCTGCACTATAGCTTGTGGATAGAATTGAATAGCTGAATCATCTTCTGCTAGGATGACAACTTCATCATTGTCATCTAACTTATAATCTGTGTGTGATTTTAGTGTCAGTGTGCCATCTTTATGACGCACACCTATTGGCATACCACTGGAGAAATGAAATGGCAATTCACCAAATGTTAAACTGTGCCAGCTGGCATCAGGGCGATAGAAATAGAATTCGTTGCCTTGAAAACCCACTAAGTTTAAATATACTGTCGCTAGTCCTACATTTCGTGAAGTCTGAACTAAAATCCGAGCCAAAATATCTGCCTCATTCAGAGTAGTGACTACTCCAGGAATAAAGTTTTCAGCGAGTCGGCGATATTGTTCTGAATATAATTCTACGACGATTGGCGGTAAGTTTTCTTCCCCATTCGCTGCCACAACTGCCAAAATTGCCTTAAGCACACGTGCATCAGACAACGTCTTGACATCAGTTGAATCTGAAGCTTTAGCATCATTCAAAATCACAACAGATTTAGCAAACTTGATGCCGACATTATTTAGGTCACTTGAATTAGTCATTGACCCATTCCGAGTCACCAAACGTGTCGTTTTGAGAACGCCTAGGTTATTCCGGAGAAAATCATCCATCTCCTCTTTATTTTCTAGAGATAGGATAACAACAACTGCGTCCTTTTCTGATTCATTACCCACCACTAACTCTTTAATAATATCTATAACCCTGTCATTAAAACCTAAAATTAAGGTATGGTTCTCTTCTACTATTGGGCTTTTTCCCTTCCGCAGTAAACTAAGTCTTGATTCAAATTCCTGAGTAATGAAAGCGACTAGGCTAGAAAACAACACTAAGCCGACAAAAATCGTTATGACACCAACAAATTTGGTCGCCAAATTGGCATTGTCTCCTGTGTCTCTTAGCCCTATAAGTTGGACGAATACATCCCAAGTAAAATCCGAGGAATCTCCGACATTTTGATTGGGGAAAAACCATTCAGCTATGTAACGTGCAATTGTCATAACAACAAAAGCACCAAAAAACAACGAAAGTAAGGCGATAAAAACTGACAATCCCCCCTTCGACATAAAGTTGTCGAAATTATACTGTAACCGCTTTTGCCACGAGACTCTCTTTTGAGAAGAACTACTATTGTTTGTAATCAACTTTCTTACCAATCTCCAAATAATTAGTATCCTAGCAAATACTACATTATAATACGCAAGTCGCATATAATCCCATACGGTTCAGTAGTTGTTTACCTACCGTCAACCTATGTAGAGACGCGACGCCAGTCCCCTACGGCGGGAAACCCGCCTACAGGGCTGGCTCAAATTTCGCGTCTCTACACAACCTAAAATTCCCACCGATAACTCTTAACTGAACTGTATTGGCATATCTCAGTCTTTATTGACTTTTCCCACCTTTCCTACTTTTACGTATCAACATCACCTTTCTAAATGATTCGTGAAATACTCTCTTTCTTTTCTTGGCGACCTTAGCACCTAGACTGCGGTTCGTTAAAAACCGTCCGTGTGCAATACTGTACTCAGTACAAATAATTTTAAATTTACAAATGTCAATCAAACAACAAATTTTTCTGCTACTCCTACTGTTTATTCCGATTTCCCTTGCAGCTCACCAGCTAGAATGGGGAGAGCTAACTGTATTCCTGACAGCAGGGTTAGCAATCCTACCCCTAGCAGCTTGGATGGGTGCAGCGACAGAAGAAATTGCCGTAGTCGTTGGTCCGACACTGGGAGGACTATTGAACGCTACCTTTGGCAATGCAACTGAACTGATTATTGCCTTAATTGCTCTCAATGCTGGACTTGTGGATGTAGTCAAAGCTAGTATCACAGGCTCAATTATCAGCAACTTACTCCTCGTCTTGGGCTTTGCGATGCTATTAGGAGGTATCCGCTACAAAGAGCAGACATTTCAACCGTTTGTAGCACGAGTGAATGCTTCCTTAATGAACTTAGCTGTCATTGCCATTCTGCTGCCGACGGCGATGGACTTTACCTCCGGTGGAATTAACATCATTACAATGCAGCGTCTTTCCACTGGCGTAGCTATAGTATTAATTCTTGTCTACGCACTGACACTACTATTTTCGATGAAAACCCACTCCTACCTCTATGATGTGGGTTTAGCTGAGCAAGAACAAGCTGAGTTAGCTTTATCAAATCTGGCAGAAGGTGAACCCAGTGTGAACCTGTGGTTATGGATGGGGGTACTGCTGGGAGCAACTTTGTTGGTTGCTGTTGAGTCAGAACTACTGGTAGATTCGCTTTCAGTCGCGACATCCCAACTCGGTTTAACACCACTGTTTACAGGTGTGATCTTAGTACCAATCATTGGTAATGCCGCTGAACACGCCACAGCAGTCACAGTGGCGATGAAAGATAAGATGGATCTTTCGGTTTCCGTAGCTATGGGGTCAAGCTTGCAAATTGCGCTGTTTGTGGCTCCAGTTTTAGTTCTGGCAGGTTGGGTAATGGGGCAGCCAATGGATTTAAATTTTAACCCATTTGAACTGGTGTCGGTAATGGTGGCAGTGTTGATTACCAATTCCATCAGTTCTGATGGTCGGTCGAATTGGCTTGAAGGCACATTGCTCTTGGCAACTTATACAGTTTTGGGATTGGCGTTTTATTTCCATCCTGTGCTTGATGGGATTGGTTTAAGACCTGCGTAGGCAAGTTTATAGAAGTTTTGGTTTCTCGCAGGCAATGATAATCAAATAGTCATTATTTTCAAGTTGATAATCTGTCGGAGGGTTGGAGATAACTTCTCCTTCGCTCCCTTTTTGTACAGCCAAGATAATACTTTGATACGCTTGCTTCATATATATAAAGACATCAATAAAGGGAAGTCCGATATGAGAATTAGGAAGGGGAATTTTATACAGATGATTGCCATTTTGAAAACTCAATAGCTCGGAGACGACTTTGGTAATGCCATGATTGAGAACAGCCTGGGAAATCAGCGTACTACTTAATTCGCTGCTGAGGATAATTTCGTCAGCTTTAGCGCGTTTACAGTTCTGAACATGGGCTTCATCTACTAGCTCCACAATCGTGTAAGCATCGGGATGAATGCTCTCTACTGTCAAGGTAGATAATACAACTTTAGCATCGCGAACTGTGTCATCTAAACTATCATCACCCAAAATGATCACGGTCTTAGCTTTACGCAAGTTTGCCCGATGCAGGGTTTCATCGCACACCTGACCTTGAACAAAGAATAAGTTTTCGTCGTCCATTGGCTTTCTTTCTATGTTGGCGATTAAAACTATTGGCATTTCTTGAGTTTGAGGATCGAGACGCAGTTCCTTGAGAATGACTCGCGATCGATAATTCCATTCGCATAAAATCACGTGATCTTCAAAGTGATAAGAACTCATACCCAAATCTTTTCTAATTTTTTGATTGACGAGAATACTGGCAAGTGTGGCACTGAATGAGGCTAAGACACCGATACCAAGAATCATATCGGCGATCGCCACGAGGCGACCACCAAGGGTGGTGGGCGAGATGTCACCGTAGCCAACAGTCGCTAAAGTAACGATACTCCACCACAAAGCATCGGTTAATGATAAACGGGGTTCTAGCCAGGATATGCTGATTGAACTGACTGCAATCAGTATGACAGTAATAAAAAGTAGGCGGTCAAGATTTTCCCGTTGCAAATAGCGCCAGATTCTTTGGCTCCAAAGTCTTAAGATCATGTTACTCTGAATTTTTTAAGAATAATTAAGTAGGTGGTCACAATTAAACTTAAAATGGGCGGGCAGGATGCCTACCCCACAAGAAGTTAAATATCTTGTGGGGTGGGCATCTTGCCCGCCCATCAGTAAGTAGTAGATTGAGCTATACTGCCGCAGGATAATTATGTCGATGGCGGCAGTTTAGATATAATTAGTTAGTACCATTATAATCCTGAAGTAACGTCGTAGGGAGTATAAATTGTCTTGAGGTGCTGTAATGGCTTCACCGTTTCCAGGAATGAACCCATATTTAGAGAATCCGTTATTTTGGTCAGAAATTCATAATCTGCTGATAGCGGCTATTTTCCGGAAGCTGAATCCTCAATTGCGCCCTAAATACAAAGTGGCGATTGAAAAGCGTATATACCAGACAACTGACGAAGACTCGCTTTTAGTAGGTGTTGCCGATGTTGCAGTGCAGAGTACACAAAAAACACCATTACCACAACTTGCAAGTATCGCTGTTGCATTACCATCAGTCGAAGCTGTGACAGTTGATGTTACTATGCCTGAAACTGTCAAGGAAACTTACTTAGAAGTGCGAGATGTGACAACGCAAGAAGTCGTAACTGTGATTGAAATTATTTCTCCAAAAAATAAGCGCTCAGGAGAAGGACGAAATGCATATGTAAAAAAGCGGTTACAGGTGCTAGGGAGTTATACGAATTTAGTTGAAATTGATTTGCTACGAGATGGTAAGCCAATTCAGCAAGTACAAACAGGAGTTAAAACTGACTATAGAATTTTGGTAAGCCGCGCATTAAAACGTCCGAAAGCAGATTTATATGCATTTAATTTGCCAAATCTGATCCCTTTTTATCCCCTACCTTTACGTGAAATTGATCCGGAACCATTACTAGATATACAAACATTAATTAATGAATTATACGATGAAGGTAATTATGATTTAGTGATTGACTACACTCAAGAACCTGTACCCCCACTGTCACAAGAGAATGCTGCTTGGGTGGATGAAGTTTTAAAACAGAAGGGATTGAGGTAAGTTAATGATTCACATTGTTTCTTGCACTTTTACAGCAGTTTTCAGTTGTACGAACCACAATCATGAAACCTAACCCCCAGCCCCTTCCCTACGAGGGA
>CAZZYE010000158.1:0-10999 GCA_964658145.1 uncultured Stigonema sp. | reverse complement strand
ACACATAAACTGTATGAATAAAAATCGCCTAAAAACCCACAGAGTCAACAGCCTACACGCTGCCTCATTTCTGTAGTAGTATATATTCCTTAAGTAGGATGTATATTTCATGATAATTTCACTTTGTTCGATGATTTTTCCTGAATTGACGATAAATATTTGTTAATCTATCTTAGGTAATATTTCTTATAATTGCTCACGGCAATAAAGTAAATGGGTACTTTTGCAAGAACTCTAATTGCCTCGATAGCGTTTGTCATTTTTTTTGGCAAAACTAAGAATGTGAAATTGTTGATTTAAGACGCTTTGGCAAAGCCGGAGCAAACAATTCCATCCAAATAGTGATTACTACAAAATGTTAGTCAGGGGAAAAATTTTTGGGATCAAGCTCTACCGCCAACTTTTGCAACCCAAGCGCTTTGCGATTTTTCAAGCTTGTGTGATTGGTTTAGTTTCAGCGCTAGCAGCAGTATTCTTAAAGCAAAGTGTGAGTATTCTTGGCACATGGCGAGTCCATACAACTGAACATTTACCACCTTGGTTGGTACTACCAGTTATTGGCTTAGTGGGGGGACTGCTCAGTGGTTGGTTGGTGGAGGAAGTTGCTCCAGAGGCGAGTGGTAGCGGCATTTCGCAAGTCAAGGCTGTACTAGCCAAAGTACCAATAGCACTAGATTTGCGGGTGGCGCTGGTCAAGCTGCTAAGCGCAACTATCGCACTAGGTTCGGGTTTACCCTTAGGTCGGGAAGGTCCAACACTACAGGTGGGAGCGGCATTAGCCAATCATCTCAGTCGCTTCTTTCCGACTTCTCCAGATTACCGCCGCCAAATGATTGCCGCCGGTGCTGGTGCTGGGTTAGCCGGAGCTTTCGATGCCCCGATTACAGGTGTCCTCTTCGTTGTTGAAGAACTACTTCAAGATGTATCCGGTTTGACGATGGGTACAGCAATCCTCGCTTCTTTCATTGGTGCGGTGGTTTCTCGCTGGTTGGGAGGACATAGCTTAAACTTGGAGTTGACGGCGTTAAAGACCAACTTTTCGCTCCAAGAAATTCCTTTCTACTTAGTGTTAGGAGTGGTGGCGGGGTTGCTGGGGGTACTGTTTAATCAAGGAATTATCGCTTTTCTAGAATTTAACCGCCGTCGGGTACGCTTTCGATTACCTGTGAAGGTGGGCTTAGCTGGGTTAGTGTGCGGTATAGCGATCGCTTTTTTACCAGAACCTTTCCGCGATAGCGCTGGACTGCGGGAAACGTTAACTGCTGGCGACCTCAGCCCTCAGGTAACAACCGTCGTTTTTATCGCTCAATTTATTCTCGCATTAATCGCATACGGTTCGGGAGCGCCTGGAGGGTTGTTTGTTCCCCCTTTGCTTTTGGGATCTGCTCTCGGTTATTTGGTGGGAACCGCAGAACACAGTATGCTGGGAATTTCTTCTCCCACAACCTATGCCCTAGCAGGTATGGGTACGTTTTTAAGTGCCGTAGCTAGAGTGCCAATCACCAGCATCGTCATTGTATTTGAAATGACGACAGATTTTAATTTGGTGCTACCCCTGATGATTGGTTCGGTTGTTGCCTATTTGGTGGCGGAACAAGTGATGCCAGGATCGCTTTACGATCTCCTATTGGAGTGGAATGGCATTCACTTGGAAAAAGACCCAACCACAGAGGGACTTTTAGCTTCTTTGAGTGCAGCGGATGTCATGCAGCGCCGTGTGGAAACTCTCTCTAGTGAAATGAGCTTGGATGAAGCAGTGCAGGCGTTTTCTCAATCTTTGCATCGCAACTTTCCAGTTGTCTTGGATGGCAAAGTTGTTGGAATTATCACTCAGAAAGATATCGCAAATACTGCCTCACGACACCTAAGCGGCGATACACTTATTAGTGAAATCATGACACCTGAACCAGTAACGGTGGGTCCAACAGCTACGCTAGCTCATGTGCTGCACCTACTTAACCGTTACGATCTGAGCTGTTTGCCCGTCACAGAAGGTCGAAAACTGGTGGGAATTATTACACGCACTGATATTATTCGGGTGGAAGCAGAGCGACTCAGTGGTGATACCGAACAGGTGGGACCGAAGCCAGAACCTTCATATGTAGTTTACCAAACTCGCGCTCCGGCTACAGGAAAAGGACGGTTGCTAGTACCACTCTCGCATCCAAATACGGCTCAGACTTTGCTGACGATGGCGGCGGCGATCGCCAAACAGCGCCATTACGAACTAGAATGCCTACAAGTGATCATCGTGCCCCGCAGTATTACCCCAGCGGAAACACCAGTGCAAACCACTGCTAGTCATCACCTATTACATCAGGCAGTGCAGCTGGGGAAAGACTGGCAGATTCCCGTTCACACCCAAGTACGAGTAGCCCATGATGTCGCTGGGGCAATTTTGGAGACTGTCAAAGAGCGACA
This sequence comes from uncultured Stigonema sp., assembly GCA_964658145.1. Taxonomy (GTDB): domain Bacteria; phylum Cyanobacteriota; class Cyanobacteriia; order Cyanobacteriales; family Nostocaceae; genus Stigonema. The sequence goes on along the minus strand of CAZZYE010000158.1, from coordinate 8,578 downwards.
CATTAACTTAGTTTTGATGGGCTGGAAAGGCAGCACTTCTACACCCGGTCGAGTTTTTAGCCAAGTTGTAGACACGATAATTCGACAAGCAGGTTGTGATGTTGTCTTGGCTAAATTGAATGGCAAAAGAACCTTTGACCGTTGGTTGGTTCCAATGGCAGGCGGTCCTAACTCCAGCCAAGCGGTTCAACTCTTACCGGCGCTTGCGAACCTCAGTTCCTCGCCACAAATTAAGCTTTGTCAAGTTTTCCAACCAAGTGAATCTACTCCTGACACAGCAGTGCTGGAAAAAGCTGTTCGCTTTCTCAAGCGTAAACTCAAATGTAATGTGATGTTTACTCCAGTCCACGCTAGTTCTGTTTGTGAAGGGGTGATTCAGTGTGCAGAAATTAACCACAGCGATGTGATTATCTTGGGGGCTAGTCGTGAAGGACTTCTGCAACAAACGATTAAAGGAAATATTCCAGAGACTATTTCTCGTAAGAGTAGTTGTACAGTTATTTTGGTACGCAGTGCGACAGCGTAACCGTCAATCTAATTAACAACTCCTTCAGGAAAGCGAATTTTACGCATAAATGACTGGTTTTCCTGGTTTACAGCAGTTTTTAATTGAATTGATCGCGTTGTCAGGGCGGGGGAACCCCGCCCCTACGGTTATATTGTGGTCTACCGGATAATGGTGCTGTAACCCAAAAATAGTCACGTGCTTATATCGAGCAACTACCTGAGAAATTGCACTGACAGCAGCGTGTGGGAACACGCTGCAAAGTCCTGCATCTGCTATCATCCCCTCAATAACATGTCCAATAAGTTGCAGTTGCTGCACATCGCGATCGCTAAACTGGTGGGACTGGAACGTGCCGATGTGCAAGACTCCAATCATGCTTTGATTGACAGGCAGAGGGATGCCGACGAGCGATCGCAAACCCTTGTGGCGCAGGATTGGACTTACGATCTCGATCTCAGACAGGTTATTGACTATCATTGGCTCTATGCTGGCAGCGATGCGACCAGCAAAGCCTTGTCCAATTGGGATACGTATCTGTTGTACAATCTCCTCTTCCAGTCCGAAGGTGGCATACACTGCCAGATTCTGCTGGTTCTTAATAGGTAGTAGGAGTGTAACTGTATCTACGGACATGTACTCTCGCAGCCACTCAAGTAGCTTTTTAACAGAGGTCGCAAGCGGAATTTCTGAGCCTAGCAGCGCCCCACCCACAGACAGATTCTGGTTTTGATCGGACTGTGGTAAAATAGTTTTGTTTACGCTTCGCGATTTTAGGTTGAAGGAGAAGTGGGACATGAAGGGTCGCTCAAAGACTATGTGGAATAAGTAAGCAACCAGTACTGCTGATGGCACAGCGATGAGGAACCATTTGACAGCCATCATTGTAGGAGACAATTGGCGGCTGAGTAAAAGTTGGTGTACAAGCCACACCACGGGAGCATGGGTGATATAAAGGCTGTAAGAAAATGTTCCCAGTGCCACTAACCATCGTGATTCCAATAGCTTTAGCACTGGGGGAAGTGGTTTGCCGTTAATGACAAAGTTGGTGCAGTAAATGAGAAAACAAGCCGTCCCAAGGGCAACACAGTAATGGACAATCCATTCCTCCAATCCTGGGAGCAACCCAAATCGTAGCCCCTCACTTAAGAAACCAAGGAAAGCAAAGATCATGGCTAGCACACCCCAGGGTAATGAATTGTTAAGCCGCTGCCAAAATGGCTTGTGCGAAAAACCAATATCTGCTGCTGCCATTCCCAAGGCAAAAAGACCCACAAACCAGGGACAGGCATGAAGGGCGACTTCCGCACCCATGATATATTTCAGTGTCAGTCCTAGGAGGATGGCGATCGCGACCATAGGCAATAAGCCTAAACGCCGCCAGATCGGTATTAACAAGATTGCAAACACAAAGTAGATTTGCCATTCTACGGCAATAGTCCACGTTGGACCGTCAATCTTACTACTGTGGAAGCCAAAATTTTGCATCAGTAGAAGATAAACAAGTAGATCATTTAAGGAGAAATAAGGAGAAAATAAGCCACTGAGAGTTTCTAAGCTGGCATCCGACCAGCCGAAAGCACCGAAGCGCTTTAGCCACAGTATTGATATACCTACCAACATGCACAACAGCAGAGCAGCATAATATGTTGGCAGAATCCGTCGAATTCGTCGCTTAAAGAAACCTACCAACCCTCCGGAAAAATATCCTTTACCCTGGCGAACTACCGGAAGCATGAGACAGTAGCCGGAAAGAACGATAAAAATGACAACGGCAAAAATTCCATATTTCAAAAACTTTGTCACAGGTAGCCATAGCAGGGCGGGTTGTAAAGCAAGGTTTGGGTCCCAACTGTGAACCAGCACCACATAGATCGCTGCCAAACCACGTATACCATCTAAGTAAGCCAAGCGGAGTTTCTGGTTACTTGGTTTTTCTGGATGAGTAGTTAAAGATTCTCTTACTTGATTCATTAAAGTTTTGCTGTAGTTAGTGAAGTTACTTTCATAAATTTTCTCCAAAGTCTTCTCCAGAGAGTATCCTGCCATCCTGACCAAGGCTGAGTGATTACCACTTAGGCTAAAAGGTGTTGCATCTCTAGAAGAATGAAATGTACTCACTGTTCTTCTACATCCATCAGCAAAAACGGACAAGGTATTCTCACTTGGGTGTTAGGCTACGCAAAGATATACGCACCTTCTAACAGTTGTGGAAAATTGTCCAGTCAAGGCGAAAGTTATTTTTACATTAGCGATGGGTATCCTGTTTACCCCTGTTTTATTCCTGATGGCGATCGGATTGTGAGTAAGTCATACGTCAATACCGTTCAGTTAAGGCTTATCGGTGGGAATTTCCGGTGTGTAGAGACGTTGCATTGCAACGTCTCTACATAGGTTAACGGTAGGTAAACGATCATGAAAAAACTCGCTGTTATAGACTATTTTGCTCACCTAAACGCGCAAAACTTTGTGCTTTTTGTTATTCCCAGTCAGAGTAAATGCTGCAATTATCAATCAAATTGCTAGTACAGCGGGCGCGGAAATAAAGCAACCATTAAAGGAATAGTGCGAAAAGCTTACATCATAAGGTTTTTTAATTTTTAATTCCAAGGGAGCGCTACTAGTGCATTATCTCAAGTATATATCTGTCCCTGAGCCGAACTAAATCATTCGTGTTTTGTGTAACGCCAGTATTTCTAAACAGCTATAACTAGTTAAGGTGGATTGTCACCCACTTCCGACATCACATTAAAGTCTACCATTGGTGCAAATAAGCAAGGGCAACCGCGTCTTCCATGACGGTTTTCTTGCTTCCAGTTTCTGTAGCTTGCTGCTGCTAGCACAATAGAAAAAAGTTGATAGAGTTTAATAATATGTAGACTAATCTACTCAACAAGCTAACGATTAATGTAAAGTTACTATGAACTTTTTGTAAGGATTCAGGTCTAAGATTGAGCAACCAGAGAGGGACTGTATTGAAAACTACCAGAATCAGCCAGTAGGGTTGTGTTGCAAAAATTGCTTAAAGACAAAAGCTCTGTATAAATCAGAACTTGCACTTGTGCAATTAGTAAAGAATAAGCAGGTTTTTTAAAGAGTTTTGTATTTAGGAACACAGGGAAATTTTAAAATAAAACTCTACCTTAACTAGATCTTTGGGAAGGGTTGTGTAAAGTCACTAAGAAATAGAATGAAGAATAAATTATTTAAGTATTCGACAGTCCAATTAACAGTGTATTTAATCAACCTCAGCTATTAGCATTGAACTTGAATTCAAAGCAGGTGAGGCAAAATAAGACAGATGATTTAAAGCCATATTAATAAAATATATAAACCATGACTTCTAGAAAGCTGTTTGATTCAAAACGACGAGCCACAGAGATCACCTCAACCCCGGCTAATGGTACAACACCAACCAACAAAATATCCTATAGGGTTGCCCATGCAATTACTGGGCGTATGCGTTTTTGTATTCCTCGGTTGGCAAAAGATTCTGAGTATGCCGATAAACTCAAGGCGTTGATAGAATCAGATTCTAAGATTAAGGATGTCCGTATTAACCCGTATGCTGCATCCATTGTGATCAATTATCAACCAGATGAGATTTCAGAAGACCAAATGCGATCGCATTTAGTTAATCTAATTCAGGCTGCCCCAAATACAGTTGAGCCGAAGCAAGCAACAGCAAGATCAATTCTGGCAGCTATATTTGATGCTGTTGTCAATCTAATTGACAGTATACGTAATGTAAATAAAGTGCGTAAAGGCGTTACGCATCACCAGTTCTATACGGACGGTTGGGAGCGCACACTGTCAACAGTGAAAGACATGACGAAGGGACTGAAATCAGCCACGATGTTCGTATTACCCAAGCGATCGCCAACAGACAATGTCTCGACAGAGGATAGTCGTTCCGTCGCCGTCAGTAATCAGCAGTCAGTTGCAACTAACAACGGACGACAAAGCTAACGATTGTGCAATGAGTCAACTACCTACACTGACGCAGCCCCAATGCTTCCCAGTCAAATGAGTCCATCAATAGTGTTGACCACAAAGCCGATAATTATGCTATAGAAGAAAAAGGACACTATCTCATGTGCCAGAACTATTCGTCGCATGGGGCGAGATGTGATTGAAACATCAGAAGTCTGAGAAGTCATGCTGATAGTAAAGGCAAAATACATAAAGTCAAAATAATCTGGTGACTCTTCACCAGGGAATTCCAAACCGCCAACGTAGCCTCGCTGTGGGTCGAAACCTAAACCATCGTTGTCGTAGTAGAAGCGAGCATAGTGCAGGGCAAATGTTGTGTGGGTCAGCAGCCACGAACAGAGAATTGCGACTATGGAAAGTGCTACATCGTCAGGCTTACCTTTGCCGTTACTAAGCATGAACCCAATGGCAAATATACTAGCTAAGGCTGTGAAAATTACCAAGGTAAAAACCATGTGTGGATTAGGCTCTAGGCGTTGAGCGCGACTGCGCGTCTTTTCAGGAGTAGCGTCACTAAATATGAACAAAAGGAGCGTCAAGAAACAGAGAATGCCTGAACTCCAACTGGCAAGGATGCGACTTTCTAAATGCACCGTAGATGGCACCAATAAGAAGACTAAGCCTGCTAATCCAATAGATATAGCTATGCATGGTTCTAAATCCAAGTTTTTAAGCAAGCTGAGTAAAGAGTTAAATCTCATAGGATTTCTGGTAGGATGACTTGCAATTCGAGGTTATTAATCAACAATAAAAGTATACGGCGCAGTATAGTTTTCCTTCTAATCGCACTTTCTGGTTTTTAGTTAACACAGTTCCCTAGAATATGGGTAGTTCTTCGGCAAGATATTTTTAATAATAAAGACTGATAATTATTTAGTTATCAGTCTTTTTTGATATTATTGTTTTGCTACGACTACCAACTCACTCAATTATTAACTGCCGATTCTGGTCTGTTTTCAGCTTTAGCCTTAGCAGCAACATGGTCAGCCTTAGCCTCAGCAACTAAATCCTGAAAGGACTCCGCTGTTTCAGCAAAAAAGGTTTGCGTCTTGTCAAAGATGTCAAAGCTCCAAGTTAAGCCAGTCTTTGCGAGGTTTTTACTTGATTCTGCTATAGGCTCACCCACTGTAGACCCTACAGTAGTGATAACAGGTACAACAACCAATGCTCCAACACCAACCACTAATGCAGTTAACGGTTCAAGTCCGAACAATAATTCCATGTGTATTCAACCTCCAAAAAAAACATAACAACCTAGTATTCGCAATCTGGCTATACGCTCTATCTTTTAATTGTAAACTATAGATTGTAGCAGCCTCTCTCTCTCCTTTGGGTCATGGGATATCTTAGGTTAATTTTATTAGTAACTAGAAATATAAACGAAATTATTTTGTGTTATTCAACACAGTCAAATTTAACCTAAATTCTGACTTTTGGCAGACAGCTTTTGGAGATATAGTATAGGTAGGATTTAAACTATGCAGCTAAACGCTAATCCTAGCTTACAGCAGTTTTCAATTGAATTGACCACATCATCTAGGGCGGGGAAACCCCGCCCCTACGGTCAGATTGTGGTCTACCTGATATTCCTAAAACTGAACAGGGCTAAGTAACTACTGGTTTTTGGACCTGAAGGTGTTAACTCTACTGCGCTGTAGAAAAAGAGGTTAGCGGCTTAGTTATTAGGATAGGATATGAGAACTCATAGTAGCCACCAGTGGAATAATACACATTATAAGTCTGCCCTCCCGCACTGTAAGAAAACCCACTTTCGTCTAGGAAAGGAAAGCTAGTTTGCAACAGATTGTCGTTTCCCTCTCCTGCCGTTACCTCTATGCCGTTTATATTCGTTTGGTAGTCTGGAGGTAACAGCGAATCAATGGCAACTCCATTTCTTGTGCCAGTAATACCTGTAATCTGGTAACTTTGTGTCGCCGGATCAAGTGTTGTCTGTAATACTCCACTGGCAGTAACCTCCGGATCAGAATAAGAAAAATTAACAGAAGAGGAAGTAGCTCCTATGGTCTTTGGCAGAGCAACGCCAAATATGGTCATTAGTAAAGTAAAACCAAAGAGAATAGCTAATAATTTTTTGCGGATAATCATTTAAACTTTCCTTTTGTTTGAAGAGGAACATGAACAGTAATTATCAACTTAAAAGTTGAGCAGAATGCGAACAAAGAAGCAAACAAACCAGCTTTCAAAATAATTCGTAATTCGTAATTCTTCTGCACATCTTTACCGAACTAGGCTTTTCTCTAATCAATAAATAAATTTAGAGAGAAGTCCTGTTCGCGTTGTACATATTGAAACCATTAATTACGAATTACGAATTATTCGGTTAGGGTTGGGGGCGATCGCTTAGTGTCTTCAAGAAAGCGACAATCTGGTTTTCCTCTTGATCTGTTAGACCGAGATGACCGACATTGGTGGTATCGAGGTTGGCGGGATTTTCAGGTACTGGCCAGCAATTCTGAGCCAGAGCATCTGATTCCTTAGTGAAAGGATCTGCACACTTAGGCAAAACATCACGAGTGTTATAAAAATGCACGACAGACTTGAGGCTTTTGAAGTAGCCATCGTGCATGTACGCTTTCACAAAATCCGGACTGGGTCGGCGGTCTACGTTACGTAGGGTGGCAGTCTTCATTTTTCCATAGTTAGTGTCCGCATACTGCTTGTACTCAGGCGGCAAATTGTATACCTCCGCGTTTTCCAAGGTGTGACCTAAGCCAGGATCGACAAAGTTTCTTCCTTCCGGGTTGTACAGAGGAGCGTCGTTATAGAAGCCATTCTCCGGGTTCCTGGGGACGCCAATGTTGTGATATTTGAAATCAGTGAATAACGCCGCTATTCCACCCGGTCCGCGATCAACCAAGTGGCAGGTGGCGCAATTACCCTTCGTCGGCGCCTCGAACAAGTCAAGACCCTTGCGCTCCTGGTCAGTCAGCTGTGCTTTTCCTTGCAGGTAGTCATCGTACTTAGACGTGAACTGGTTTATCTCTTTGGAACCCTCGTAAGCGGCTACAGATAAACCGATGTTATCGTAGACTGTTCGCGCTTTATCCTTGTCTGCATCTGATAGTGGGATGACCGCCCCGACTTGCTCCCTTTGCTCATTGCTCAATGTAAAGGCATTCCCCTCCTGGGAACACAAGGTTTCAATATCTGTAGGCCAATTAATTTCAGATGTTTCGTTACCCCACACCTGTTGGTAGGAGACAGGATACTGTTGCGGGACTTGCGGGTTGAGAACCCGATAAACTACACATGCAGCTTCGGGAAGATCCATTTCTACAGGATCTACTGGTGGAGATTGGGCTTGTTCGGCGGTAGGTGAACCCAACCGCGTACCAGTTGCTCGTCCATCCCAGAAATTACCACCGATGAACTCCTGAGACTGGGGATCGTAATGGAGAACTGGACTGAAGGTAGCGTAAGCCAAACTAGGTGACGAGCGTTTCTCAAAGCGATCCCGAAATGATCCTGGGTTGCTTCCTCCTGTTTTGTTGATGTACTCATCTGGTGACACCCAGCCCGCCTTATTGATGTGACAACTTGCACATTGTTGATTATTGTTGAGCGAAAGATGTTCGTCGAAAAGTACGGACTTACCTAGCTGTTCTTTTGAAGTAAGAGCAACCAGGGTATTAGGAGCAGTCTGTGCCAGTACAGTTTGGATCGATATGGATAAAAGCGTTACTAGGCAAAACAACGTTGCATATATCCCTGTTTTTTTCCAGGTTATTTTGTTGAGGATCATGAATATGATGTTCCTTTGTGTTTACCGAATTTGGTTATTGTTCAAGGTCTAAATAAGAAACTCACTTTTACTGCAAGATGTCTTTACTGACCGACTTCGTGGTCAGGCAGAAGTTGAAAGGTATTCTCGCTGTCTTTGGCTTTTCGCCCATTCCTCCACTGACTCTCCCATTGGGCAAAGAACCCATTGCGTTGGAGAGGACACTCACACTTGGAGGGTTGCCCTTATGAGGCGATCGCTTAAATCCTCATGTTTTTTCCCACGATTTGCTATAAACTTCTTTCAAAAGAATTAATTAAATATTAATATTGTCTGTT